>JBEKSU010000033.1:0-20037 GCA_049516755.1 Verrucomicrobiota bacterium
TCGTAGCGCAGCATCTCTTCGGCGTTCGCAAATTCGCGCGCGGATGGCTTTTGCGTCTGCTGCTCAGTCCCGACCTGTCGGGATTGTTGCTGTTGTTCCTCGGAAAGTTTGGTTTGGTGTTTCATGTTTGGCCTCCTCAGGCGGTTTTTTCAAAAAGAGCGGCAAAGATTTTGCGGGCGCGATGCAATTTCCCGCGCACCGCGTCGGGGGATTGCCCAACCAGCGCGCCAACCTGCTCGTAACTCATTTCCTCGTCCGCCACGAGCAGCAACAGGAGCCGATGTTCCTCCGGCAGACCGTCGAGCGTTTTCTGGATTCGCTGGCCCAGTTCCTTGATTTCCAGGACCCGCAAGGGCGAATCGGTCCGGGCCGCGGCGTTCTCCCACACGGCGTCGTCCGCGTTGGAAAACACGTGGCGGTCATGCCAGGCCTGGCGGAGGTTCTGGCAATGGTTGATGGCAATGCGGTAAAGCCACGTGCGCACGGACGCCTCGCCGCGGAACTGATCCAGCTTGCGGAACGCCTTCAGGAAAACGTCATGCGTGGCGTCCTCGGCCTTTTGCGGGTCGCCGAGAAAACGCAGGGCCAGATAATAAATCGCGCGGCTGTGTTCGGTGTAGAGACTGGAAAATTCCGAGCACGCCAGATCGGGTGGCGACTTTTCCACGAACTCACATCCTGCGGCCGGCTCGTTCATGAGTGTCTTCACTGCTGATTAGACAACGTTCGCGCGCCAATGTCACGCTGGCAAGACAACGTAGTTGGAAAGGGGAAGCGCGCTACAACCGGCGCGGGGTGCCGTATTTCAAGCCGAGATTTTGTTCGTAAACGCCGAGTTTTACGTCCGGTGTTGCTTTATGGCCTTTCAGCTCAAGTTTCAAGCGGCCCAGCCGCGTTCGCGCCATTTCCGCAACGGCAAAATCAGGAAACCGGTCCACAATGTTTTCCAGGGTTCCGCGCACGGTATCGTAATCCGCGCCATGGCGGATCTGCAAATCCGCCAGCAAATTCAGCCAGTGCGCGACGCGCTTGGGCGGCTGGTTGGGCTCGGCAATCAATTGTTCCAGCTCGCCCGCGGCCAGATCCAGCCGCTGGTAATGGTCGGCATAGATGATCGCCAGCTTTTCGCGAACCTCCGTGTCGAGCGGATGCTGCTCCAGATGTTTCACATAATCGGCGGCGAGTTCCGCCGGGTCAATTTCGGCGGGACGCAGCTGCGCTGACGACTCCAGCAGCCCGGCATTTTTCACGCTCTCCGGCATGGCCATCGGCTGGCGGTCGTGTGCCGCCAGCAGGATTTTTTCCGCGCCGCCCAGATGGGCGATGCGTTGAGCGGCCAGCAGCGCCAGTTCGGTGTCCGGGAACCGCATGGTGATTTTCTCCAGCGCGGCGTGCGCCGAATCCGCGTCCTGTGCCAGTTTGAGCTGCCAGTCAGCCAGATGGTTCATCGCCGCGGTAACCTGCTTCGGCGGCGCGTCGGGCCGGTCGCAAAAATGGTTCAGTGTGATTTCCGTGCCGGGCAGGTCGTTCAAGTTCTCCGCCTGAATGGCGGCCAGCAGCATCACGCCCTCAAAATCATATGGGAACCGGGCCAGTTGCTTGCGAATTTCCACGACGGCTTCCAGAAATTTGCCCTTCATCTGCAGGGAACGCGCGATGGAATAATACGGTTTGGGTTCGGGCGCCGCGTCGCCGCCGTCAAACAAGCCGGTCAATGGACTGAACAGGAAGGCGCTGATTTGAGGGGTCCACATGATGCTCAAAATAATTCCACTTATGGCCACCGAACCGACCATCAATACCGCTGGAATGAAGTCGCCGAGCATGTCGCCCTGCAGCGTTTTGGCCAGATGCCGGTCCAATAAAAATGTGCCAACGCCCAGCATAATGCTGAACAGGCATTTGAAAACCACCTGTGCCGGGGCTTCGGCGCGCCTGAGGCTGCGAATGTAAAACCAGGCACCGCCTCCAATGACGACGGCAAACAAAAAAACATCGCCTGCTATTTGTAAAATCCAGCTCATGGCTGGTTGGACAAACCCTTTCTGTTCGACGGCAGATACATGATTATTTTCACTGCCGATTGGACAGTGCCCGCGCGTCAATGTCACGCCGGTGTCATGGGAAAAGGCGGCTTGGGCAGGCAATTTCCGTAGCGGCGGTCTGTGATCGCCGCAAACTTTGGCGACGTTCACAGAGCGCCGCTACAGTTTCACCCGTAACGATATGGTTTTGCCATCGCAAACGTGTTCGGCAAATGCCGGATTTCCCGCACCTGGCCGTCCGCCAGCAGCACCTCGACAATATCGAACCGGATTTTCACCGCCGGATTTTTCAGCAGCCGCAAATAATCCAGCGCCGTCTGCGAAAGCAATCGCCGCTTGCGCGCGTTGACCGCCGCCGCCGGGCGCGTCCAATCCTCGGACGACCGCGTTTTGACCTCGACGAAGGCGAGGCAATCATCATCGCGAAAGACCAGGTCAATTTCGCCGCGTTTCGAGCGGAAATTGGCCGTGAGAAATTTCAGTCCCGCCCGCTGCAGATGTTTTTTGGCCGCGTGCTCGCCCAGCTCGCCGCGTCGCAGGTGCTCCGGCTTTCCTTTGCCGGCAAGCCGGGCCTTCAACTTTTCCAGCAGATTCATGCCATCGTCCTCGTTCCCGTCCTCGTCCTCGGTTTTATCCCTTCAATTACGAGGACGAGGACGGGGAGGAATTCTATGTCATCAAAACAGTTCGCGTTGGGTTGTTTTCAACGGCGCGAAGCTGCGCCGATGAATCGGGCACGGGCCGTGCGCGGCGATGGCCGCCAGATGTTGCGCCGTGCCGTACCCTTTGTGCCCGGCAAATCCGTATTTCGGCCATTGCCGGTCGAATTCGAGCATCAGCCGGTCGCGCGTCACCTTCGCCAGCACGCTCGCGGCGGCGATGGAATAACTCCGCGCGTCACCCTGCACAATCGCCGTTTGCGGCACGGTCATGGTCTTGACGGGCCGGCCGTCCACGAGCGCGTGTTGGGGTGCGGGCTGCAATTGCGCGAGCGCGTCGTTCATGGCGCGATGCGTCGCGCGCAGGATGTTGATGGCGTCAATCTGCCCGGCGCCAACCTGCGCGATGGCAAATTGAACTTCACCGCAGGCGGTCAGATAGGCGAAGAATTGTTCGCGCTGGGCGGCGGTGAGCTGCTTGGAATCGTTCAAGCCTTCGAGTTCGCGCGGCAGGCCGGACTCCGCCCATTTCGGCGGCAAAATTGCCGCCGCGGCGACGACCGGCCCGGCCAGCGGCCCCCGGCCCGCTTCGTCAACGCCTGCGACCCGGGGCAGGCCCTGGGTCCACAACCCGCGCTCGAATTCGAAGCGGTCTGAAAATTTTGCGGACATTCTGTGCTCCGAGCCTAGCGCGTTTCGCGGAGTTGTCAGCCGATTTTTTTAAGCGCCATAGGCGCGGCATGTTTGTAGAAAATCACCGCAAAAAAATTCAGCTCCGTCAGGAGCGACATCAAGGAATATGCCGCTCCTGACGGAGCTTTAAAACGTCATCAGACAAATCTACAAAGATGCCGCGCCTACGGCGCTGCGCAACGCGATCCGTTCCTTATGCGAAAAATCCGTGTTCATCCGTGTTCATCCGTGGTAAAGAAAAACCATGAAAATCGAATCCCTTCACATCGGCATACGGGTGCGGCACCAGCAATACGGCACCGGCGTCGTCAAGGCTTTGAACGAACTCACCGCGGAGATTCAATTCGACGGCGGCGACAAGCGCACCGTCGCGCCGGATGCCGCCGGCCTTGAGCTCGCCGAGCCGCAAACCGCCGTCAGCGGCTTGAACCTTCCGCTCAAACAATTCATCGAGCAAACCGTGGATGCCGCCGTGGTCCGGCTCGGTCTGGAAAAATCGGATGCGGTGATTGAAAAACTCGGCGTCCGCTGGCACGGCGGCAAACTGGTCATGCATCCCGCCGACGCGTCGTTGCAGGCCAAGGAAGTGCCGCTCGAAACCTTTTTCCACAAGATCGTGATGGTGCGGAACAACCTGCGTGTGTTGGAGCAGAAAATCAACGCGCACGAGAAGCTGACCGACGGCGAAAAGGTGGAGATGCAGCAATACATCACGCGCAGCTACGGCTCCCTGACCACGTTCAACGTGCTGTTCAAGGAAAAGGAAGACCAGTTTTGAAGGGCTGTTTCACGGACAGAACGGCAGACTATTCAGTCGCCGGTGCCGGACATGGATTGGTGGCCACGGACAGGACGCAGGCCACCGCTGCGCTCAGAAGGGGACGACGGGTAGTGGGGGGACTGGCGCCCGTCATCCTGGCGTGTCCGCTGCGCCTTCCACGATTGCCAGCGTTGAAAAGAACATGGCAGATTTCGTTTGGAAACAAAACAACGTTTTTGCAACGCAACTCGCTTCCCCCGAAACGTTCGGGGTTTTCACTGCCGCTCTCGATTCATTTTGTTCCTCTTCGCATTGCTCTCAGAAAAGTACATGCCCAACAGACCACGGCCGGTTTCTGATTTTGGCTTGGACCTGATGAGGTTGGTAAAACACTCAAGGAGATTGATGAGGCGGGCAAGAAGTTTTGACATCGGCGGAGAAGTTTGAAGTTGACGATGCGCGGGTCAATCAAAAAGTGGAAATTTCCGAAAACTCGTCGAGTGCTGGAATGGTGCGCGCTGCAGGGTTTGAACCTGCGACCCCTTCCGTGTGAAGGAAGTGCTCTACCGCTGAGCTAAGCGCGCGACCGGTTTAACAGCCTATCCACCCACCGCGTTATTTCAAGGTTTTCTTAAGACCGTGTCGCGCTGCGCCCATTCGGGGTTCGCCTCCGGATAATCCAGGTTGTAGTGCAGCCCGCGGCTTTCGGGCCGCATCTGCGCGCAACGGACGATCAATTCCGCCACCGTGGCGATGTTGCGCAGCTCCAGCAAATCGCTGGTGACGATGAAATTCCAGTAATACTCGCGAATCTCCTGTTGCAGGTGTGCCAGCCGGCTCTGTGCGCGCTGCAGCCGTTTGCCGGTGCGCACGATGCCGACGTAATCCCACATGAGCCGGCGGATTTCGTCCCAGTTGTGCGAGACGACCACCAGTTCATCCGCGTTGGTCGCATTGCCCGACTGCCACAATGGAATTTTCAAATCAGCCGGTGGCGGTTGATTTTTTGCGACGCATTGAGCCGCACGGTGGGAGCAAACCAGCGCCTCCAAAAGTGAATTGCTCGCCAGCCGGTTCGCGCCGTGCAATCCCGTGCAGGCCACCTCGCCGACGGCGTAAAGTCCGGCGATGTCCGTCTCGCCGTCCACGTTCGTCACCACGCCGCCACATTGATAATGCGCCGCGGGCACAACCGGGATCGGCTCTTTCGTGATATCGATGCCATGGCGCAGGCAGGTCTGGTAGATGTTCGGAAACCGTTCGATGATGAACCGCGCCGGCTTGTGGGTGATGTCGAGCCAGACATGTTCCGCGCCGCTCTTTTTCATTTCGCTGTCAATCGCGCGCGCCACCACGTCGCGCGGCGCGAGCGATTTCATCGGGTGATGGGCATCCATGAATTCGACACCTTCGAGCGATTTGAGCACGCCGCCTTCGCCGCGCACGGCCTCGCTGATGAGAAACGATTTCGCCTTGGGGTGATAAAGACACGTCGGGTGAAACTGGACGAATTCCATGTTCGCCACCGCCGTCCCGGCGCGATAAGCCATTGCCACGCCATCGCCGGTGGCGATGTCGGGGTTCGTGGTGTAGAGGTACACCTTGCCGCAGCCGCCCGTGGCCAGCAGCGTGACCGGCGCGGTGAACGTCCAGACGCGGTTGGCTTTCTTGTCAAACACATACGCGCCGAGGCAGCGGTTCGGGCCGGCGTGTCCGAGCTTCTGGCTGGTGATGAGGTCAATCGCCAGGTGATTTTCGAAAATTTCAATGTTCGGCTGTCGCGCCGCCGCATTCAACAAGGCCCGCTCGATTTCCCGGCCCGTTACATCCTGCGCGTGCAAAATCCGCCGCTGCGAGTGGCCGCCTTCCCGGCCGAGGTCGAGCTGTTTGCCGCCGTCCTCGTCCGGCGCGTCGCGCTCGGAAAATTTCATTCCCAGCTCGATCAATTCCGCAATGCGCGCCGGGCCGTCCTCGACAATGGTGCGGACGACGTCTTTCTTGCACAGACCCGCGCCCGCCGTGAGCGTGTCGCGCACGTGCGACTCGAACGAATCCTCCTTGCTCGTCACCGACGCGATGCCGCCCTGCGCGTAATTCGTGTTCGACTCCGCCCGGTCCTTTTTGGTGACGATGGCCACGCGCCCGCGCGGCGCGACCTTCAACGCGAAAGACAGCCCCGCGAGACCGCTGCCGAGAACAAGATAATCGAATTGTTTCACCGGCGGGCAATTTAACGCAAAGGCGCAAAGGCGCGAAGCTAAAATGGATTGGGCGTAGCGGCGTCTCGGTAGAGCGCCGCTACGGGGTTCGGGGAAAACCTCTTAACAAGCTTTGTTTCCCCGTTTGTCCGTTGTTTTCACAACCGTCCGTTGTCAATCAACCGCGTTTTGCCGACGAACACGGCCAGCGCCATGTGCGTGCCGCGCGTGACTTTTGTGACCGGCGATAGCGTGTTCGGTTCAAAAAATTCCACGTAGTCCAATCTCGCGTCGGGTTCAGATCTGATCAACTTTTTCACACCGACCTTCAGTTTAGTCGCTGGAACGGCCTTTGATTTCTTCACGGTGGCCTGGACCATCTGGATCACGCGCCAGAGCACGGTGGCCTGCCGGCGCAAATCGCCGGCGAGATATTTGTTGCGCGAACTCATCGCCAGCCCGTCGCGCTCGCGCAACGTCGGCGCGACGATGATTTTCACCGGAAAATTTAAATCCGCCACCATGCGTTTGATGATGGCGGCTTGCTGCCAGTCTTTCGCGCCGAACACCGCCACGTCCGGCAGCACAAGGTTGAACAGCTTGGCCACCACCGTCGTCACGCCGCGAAAATGCGCCGGTCGTGACGCGCCTTCCATGCTTTCCGACAATGTTTTCTCGACGATGTAGGTGCTGAAGTTGGTAGGGACGGCGCGGCGCGCCGTCCGGTCATCGCGCCGCGATGACCCTACCTGGAGATACATTTCCCGGTCGCCGGGGGTGAACACGACATCCACGCCGGCGGCGCGGCACAGTTTGAAATCGCGTTTCAGGTCACGCGGGTATTTGGCGAAATCCTCCTTCGGTCCGAACTGCGTCGGGTTCACGTAAATGCTCATCACCACAATGCCATTTTTGCCAACGGCCTGGCGGGCGCGTTGGACGAGGCTCAGGTGGCCGGCGTGCAGGTAGCCCATCGTCGGAACGAAGCCGATGTGTTTGCCGGTACGCCGCCATTCTTTGGCCAGCCGCTGCATGGCGGTGATGGATTTGACAATTTGCACGGTGAAAGGTTAACCGTGACTGGCAAAACAAACAAGCCGCGCAGATTGCTCCGCACGGCTTGCACCTGCAGTAACGGTCGGTGACCGTCACAAATTCAGTTTTTCAGGAATCACCGGCGCTGGTGTGCCCCACAGGCCTGGTTGATGGGAACTTCCGTCACGATATCGTTCGGCTGCGCTACGTTGTTGGCGAGCAGCCACGCTTCGACCTCCTCGCCGCTGATGTCGGCGAGCATCTGGCCGTCGATCTCGACGCATGGACTGAGCGTCTGGCCGCTCTTTTCAACCATTTCTTGGCGCTGGGCCGGGTCGTTGATGATGTCGCGGTCTTCAAAAGGCAGATCATATTTGCGGAGCACGGCGCGCACGCCGTTGCTCCAGCCGCAGGTCGGTTTCAGATAGGCGATGATTTTCGGTTTTCCCATAAATTTGCAAATATTGGTTTTACAATGCCAATATAGTGCCATAAGTCAAAGAGCAGGGCAAGCGTTTTAGCCGGGGATGAAACGGCGTAGCGGCTTCTCGGCAGAGAGCCGCACTCTTGGTTGAAATTTGCGGCGGTCTGCCAACCGCCGCTACGATGGAATTGAATTCGTGTTAATCCGTGGAATCCGTACCGGAAATCATCTTTCCGTTTCTTTTTTTCGCGCGGCCAGAATTTTTCGTGACGGCGTATAACCGGCGATGAATTCGCGGTAAAATTCCGCGAAGATGCCGGCGGCAAGATGCGCGCGCACGTCGGCCATGATTTTCAAAAACAGGTGCGAGTTGTGGACGCTCATCATGCGCAGGCCAAGGATTTCATTCACGTTCAACAAATGCCGCAAATAGGCGCGGGTGAAATTCCGGCACGCAAAACAATCGCAGCCTTCCTCAATCGGTCGAAAATCCGCCTTGTAAGCGCCGCCCTTGATGCCGATGGCGCCCTTGCGCGTGTAGGCTGTGCCGTTGCGCGCCACGCGCGTCGGCAGCACGCAGTCGAACATGTCCACGCCGCGCGCAATCAATTCGACCATCTGCGCGGGCGTGCCCAGACCCATGGCGTACCGCGCCTTGTGCGCGGGCAAAAACGGTTCGGTCAATTCAATCGCCTTCAGCATTTCCGGCTCCGGCTCGCCCACGCTCACGCCGCCGATGGCGTAACCGTCAAATTCCATTGCGACGAGCGCCTTCGCGCATTCCTCGCGCAGCGCGGGATTGCTGCCACCCTGAACGATGCCGAAAACCAGCTGCCCCGGCGCGCGCGGCTGCTCACGACATTCCCGCGCCCAGCGGATGGTGCGTTCAACGGCGAGCTTTTGTTCCTTGGCCGGCGCATCGTGCGGCGGGCATTCATCGAATGCCATCGCGATGTCCGAGCCCAGCACGCGCTGGATTTCCATCGCCTCCTTCGGGCCGAGGAATAGCGGCGAGCCATCGAGGTGCGAGCGGAATTCGACGCCGTGCGGTTTGATTTTCCGGATTTTGGCGAGGCTGAAGACCTGGAACCCGCCGCTGTCAGTGAGGATCGGCAGCTCCCAATTCATGAACCGGTGCAGCCCGCCCGCGGCGCGGATGATGTCGAGTCCGGGCCGGATGTTGAGGTGATAGGTGTTGCCGAGGATGATTTGCGTGCCCATCTCGATCAATTCGCGCGGGTCGAGCGCCTTGACGCTGGCCTGGGTGCCGACGGGCATGTACACCGGCGTATCCACGACGCCGTGCGCGGTGGTCAATTTTCCCAAACGCGCTTTCGTTTGCGAATCGGTTTTGAGCAGTTCAAACATCGCGCAAAGGTTTAATCAAAACGGCGCGATTGAACATGAAATTTTGAGGCTGGTTCACGCCGGTTTACGAATTGCCCGCCACATCCAACAAAAGTCTCGTTTCGACGAGCAGCGTCCACCACCAGCTCAAGAGCACCCCGCCACGCAGGTAAAACGAGACCGACAGAAAGCCCATGCCGATTCTGACGGCCAGGAGCGTGGCAAACAGCGAGGATAGAAGTGGCGTCGGTGAGGAATGGTTTTTGATCGTCAGCACGAAGGCTCCAAATAGAACGGTCAGCACGGTGGCAACCCGTCGGTTTTGAAACAGCCGGATGAGCCAGGCAAAAGGGGCGAAGATGAGAAACAACTGGTTGAAGGCCACGGAAAACAGCGCCATGGCCAGCCATTGGCCCGGTTCAGTCGGATAATCCTCCGGCATTTTGATCCGCAGTGCCGGGTCCAGAAAAAAATGGAATAAAGTGGCGACGACGATTCCGGTCACGGTAACAACTGCGAACAGTCGGGGTTCAATTTTAAGTGTAAAAACCGGACGCCCCGTGTAGTGCGTATGCCACGCAAAGACAAAGCCCCACAAGACCATGCCGCAAAAGAAAATGACGGCCTCCAGATACCAGATCGGGACGGAACGGTTCAGCCAAATCGGCAGGCGGGGATAACACGCCAGCGTCGTGACCAGCGAGGCGATGCCGGCCAGTTTCAGGACCCGGGGTTGGGCGAGGTGGCGCATGTGTTGAGCGGTTAAAACACCGCGGAAAGGGTAAATCAAAAACGGCGCGAATGGAGATGAAAATTATTTACCCTGTAGGACGGGTGTCGCGCCTGTCTCTAAAATACAAGGATGACATCCGCCCTCGCCCCGGCCCTCTCCCCCGGGAGAGGGAGAATCATTCGCCGCTCTTTTGAAAATTTATATGACTGGATTGGCCGAACATTCATTCGCAAAACCGGAAACAATCGAAAGCTATCTCCTCTCCGGGGGGAGAGGAAAAAGGTGAGGGCGGGCGTAAACTCCCATTACACTGAAAACGTCGAGGAAGCAAAAAATAAGGACAGGTGCGATGCCTGTCCTACGCAGACACTTCGGCAAACGAAATGTCCACCAGCAGGTCGGCGGCGATTTTTTCCAGTTCCTTTTTCAGCGCGGCGTCGTTGCAGCCGTCGGGCAGTTGCAACCGGGCGGAGGCCTTGAACAGCGTTTCGCCGGACATGGGTGCGCTGAGGCATTCACTGGAAAATTCCTCGACGTTCACGTTCGCGCGCGCGAGGGCGCTGGTGATTTCGCGGACAATGCCCGGGCGGTCGTGACCGACGATTTCGAGCTTGGTTTGCCGGCCTTTGGCTGCGGCGGCCGGGGGGGCGTCGGGGCGGACGACGACAGTCAGGCCGCGGCCCTGGAGTGCCTGCAAGGCAGCGAGCAACGGCTGGCGCTTTTCGACCGGCAGCTCGATGCGCAGAATGCCGGCGAACTCGCCGCCGAGCCGGCACATGCGGCTTTCCAGCCAGTTGCCGCCATGATCGGCCACCACGCGCGCCACCGATTCCACGAGGCCGGTGCGGTCCGGGCCGATGATCGTCATCACCAAGGGGACTTGCATGGTGTTTAGTTAAACCTTCGCCCGGTCGCTGGCAAGCGATTCCGGATTGATGGGCCTGATTTGGCGGTTGTAGTGTCGGCGCTGTGCGCCGATTTCGAGCCACAAGCTCGACGTTGCAGCAAGCTCGGATGCCGCCACCGGATCGCCGCCATCAGTCGCGGTCAGCCGGAGGATTCCGGGAACTAAATTCGTCCGCGAAGCCAGGTAATTATGTTCATCCGGCCTTTTCACGCGGCGGCATCTGTGTTAAAGAAGAACCGACAACGAACGAAAGGCCCTTATGATGCTCGAATACGCGCTGGAAAAATTTCCGATCTCGATGAAACTGCGGGAAGGCACGGAATGTGTGGTGCGTCCGCTGGGCAAACGGGATGAGACCCGCCTGCAAAAGTTTTTCCTCGCGGTGCCGGAGGAGGAGCGTTTGTTCATCAAGCGGCCGGTTTTCGACCGTGAGATTTTCAAGGAATGGTGCCGGCACGCGGATTTCGAGCGGAACCTGCCGTTGTTGATGTTGCACGGGCAGAAAATCATCGGCGAGGCGACGTTGCATCAGCGTTTCGGCGGCTGGAAACGGCACATCGGGCTCATCACCGTGCTGACGCATCCGCAATATCGCGGGCGGGACGTGGCCAAAATTCTCGTGGCCGAACAGGTGGAAATTGCGCGGGTGCTGGGTCTGCGGCGGCTGGAGGCGGAGTTGAACGGTGAACGCAAGGTGGCCATCCGCGCGCTGGAACAAATCGGGTTTCAGCACCTGATGAAACTGGAGGATTACGTTCTCGACATGAAGGCCGTCACGCACAATTACGTGCTCATGGGCATGGACCTGCGGGTGGACGAGGAATACGCCGGCGTCGGCGGTTGAATCTCAGGGCTGGCTGGTGATTTTCTGCCAGTTGACGCCCTGGGTCTTGGCGTAGGCGGAGAAGGCCTTTTCGTTCTGAATCAACACGGCGCGGACCACGCTCGAATCATCCGCGCGTCCCAGATCAACGATGCTGTCCGGGATGATGCCCATTTTTTTGTGCGCGTAGAGGAGCGCAAACACCGCCTGCGCAATCGTGCCAAACGGCAAATCCTTGTAAACGCCCTCGACCGTGTCCTCAACGGCGTCGGCGAGAAATTCCAGTTGATCCACGAGATGGGGATATTTCGGCGCGTTGATCTGGGTAAATTCCAGCTTCCACTGCGGCAATTGACGCAGGACTTTTTCCGCGATGGCCGGAGTGACATTCGCGGCGGCGCTGTTCACAAATCTCGCAATCTCAGGCATGACAGCGGCAATTTAAGGAATGTCCCGCCCCGGCGAAAGCAAAAATGTCATGTAAACGCGCTTCCATTCACCGCCGGATTCCTGCTACGAATACGTCCGTGCAAGATTTAATCGCCAAAGCCGAGACGCTGCTGGAGGCATTGCCGTACATCCAGAAATTCAGCCGCGCAACGTTTGTCGTCAAATACGGGGGCAGCTTCATGGATTCGCCGGACGAGCATGTCCGCAACGGGGTCGCCCGCGACATCATTTTTCTGAAAGCGGTCGAAATCAATCCCGTCGTCGTCCACGGCGGCGGCAAGGCCATCACCCGCGCGATGGAAAAGGCCGGGTTGAAGGCGGATTTCATCCAGGGCCAGCGTGTCACCGACGAAGCGACGGCGAAAATCGTGGACGACGTGCTGTCGCGTGAAATCAATCCGGAAATCGTCAAAACCATCAACGCCCTTGGCGGCAAGGCCATGAGTTTTGCCGGGCCGGATGTTTTCAAGTGCCGCAAGCTCTGGCTCGACGACAGGGAGAATCCGGGCCGGAAGATTGACATCGGTTACGTCGGCGAAGTGGTGGAAGTCAACACCGGGCCATTGCAGGAGTCCATCTGGTGCGGCTTCACCCCTGTCATCAGCCCGACGGCGCGCGGCGAGGACGGGAAAATTTACAATTGCAACGCCGACGTGGCGGCGGCGAAGGCGGCCATTGCGCTCAAGGCGCGGCGGCTCGTGTTCATGAGCGACGTGCCGGGCCTGCTGCGCGATCCGAAGCAGCCCGACTCAATTATTCCGCACCTGCAAACCGGCGAGGTGGATGCGCTCAAAAAATCCGGGGTGATTGACAAGGGCATGATTCCGAAGACGGACAGCGCCGTGGCGGCCATTCAATCCGGCGTCGAAAAAGTTTCGTTCGTGGACGGCCGCGTGCCGCACGCCGTCCTGCTGGAAATTTTCACCGACGAAGGCGTCGGCACGGAAATCGTTTTGTAAAAATCGGATTGATGAAGTTGTCAATATCAGGAACGGACCTGTTTATGAAACCAGGAATGAATTTCCAGTTTGTCGACTATTATCTGCTTGGCGGGAATTCTTTCCTGGTAATTAAATAGTTAGGCCACATCAAGCGCTCAAAAAATATACAAAATTGCAATCGTCGGTGTCTATTGATTGATATGAAAACAAAAGGCCTCTGCCCCTCCAGTTTTGACCAAGTCATGCAACTTGATTATCACACTTGCATTGCTGCGCTGGCCACCAGTAGCCGTGGGTCGACTTTGGAATGTTGGGTCGCGACCGCAATGCTCGAGTTGTCCGCAAATGCTGAAGTATGATTTCCTCTGCAACAATGGCGACCGGCAAGCGAATCGCGATGCTGGTCTTGCTCTTTGAGTTGGTATCAGGAGTCTGTTCTGGAGCAGCGTTTCGGCTAAGTTTTCTTGATCAAGAGTCGACTCTCGCGGACACTTGCCAACTGCTGAAGCAGGCCGGAGTCTCAGAGGAAAGCGTTTCGACATTTAAAAAACTGGTCGAGCACCACAACCGGCACGGCAATCGGGTGGACAAGACCAATTTCCCGGTGGCAAAAGGCGGCTTCTATGAATTCCGCGATTTGGCCGACTTCACCAACCGCCTGCGGGCTGCGTTTTATTTGACACCCACCGATCATTCGCCGGACCAGGATACATTTACGTGCTTCGATGCAGCGTGTCTGTTGCTCTACGGTGCGGGATGTCGAGCGCCGGATTTTGAGAAGAACCTCAACTCCAAGGACATCGTCCTGTCGAAAGCTGACCCGCAGACGTTCCGGTCGGAGTATCACTGGGCTCTCTTTCCGGAAAAGCGCTACGAGCGTCTGACGGGCAAGGCCAGAAGCGAGGGGGAAACGCAACTGATCCTCAGCATCCGGGCGACCCGCGTTCTGGCTAGCCCTGATGCAACGAACGATTTGGCTTGGCGTGCGGGGTTTACGTCTTATGTCCGGGAACTGAAGGAAGGTGGCTTTGTCTTTCCGGGAAGCTTCAAGTTGGGCCTGGTTTTTTTCGCGATGCCGAACGGGCAATTCATCGCGGACCACGCGTTCCTGTGCATTCCCAACCAGGGCCGGTTGGTTTGCGTGGAGAAAGCCAGCAGCCCCGGTCCGTATGTGCGCACGGAGTTCGAGTCCGAGGAGGACCTGGCCCGTTACATAAGCTGGAGCTTCCTAGAGATTGCGAGTAACCCGAAATTGAAAGTACCTGGTACCGTAGTCTTTGTATCACTCAACGACAAGCTGGTTGGCGTTTACCCAACGGAGCCCAGCACCGAAGGGAGGAAATCTCCCATGCCAGCACAACCTGCAATGACAAGACAGCCCAATAATATTTTGAAGGCAAATGGGCAGACAGCTTCATCCCTATCTGATGCTACCGAGAAGGGGCGAGTGTTTTTGGTAAGCCTTTTTGATCCCGACCTGAATCTGTTGCCCGAATATCGAGGAGCGGATGTCTATTGGCTGTTTCATGACAACTATCTGGCTGCAAAGGTGCTCAACGCCAGCTACCCGAAGACAGCCGGGAGTATCATGGCCGCAATACAACGAGAGGGTTCCTATACATCCGGCAGGATGGGACTGATCTTCGGAGAGGCGGACAAGGCTTGGCCATTTCGTCAATCTCAACTTGTTGACGTGCGTCGAGTCGGAGGGAAAGTCATCCGTACCGAGACGGAATCTGACCGTGTTTTCGTTGGGTGGGAGGAGTATGCGGACCTCCTGTTGCTGGCCTGCCTCACGGAAGAACACCAAGGACACCAGTCAGTAGCTAGGCAACACTGGGAAAGCGCCATGCGACTTTGGGACGGCAATGGTTTCCTCGATGCCGCAGCCAAGCACGATGGCCGTTATTCGACTTACAAGCTTGGTCTGGCGCTGCTCGCAGCTAGCTGCTTGTTGCCGCCTGTGCAGCCACCGCAAGGTTTGCTAAATAAGCTATTGACTCTCCAAGATAATTCGGGCGGCTGGATTACTGACTACGATGCAATGGGCAAGAAGATTGGCTTGGCAAATGTGGAAACGACATGCTTGGTTATCTTAGGTATTGAGTCGTCCAATGATTACAAGCAACGAACAGGGTATGACATAAACGGGTCAGGTCTTGATTTTAGCAACTCACACCTCGGAGTAGTCGGGGCACGTCCTGTGCGGGAAGCGTTGTCCCAAGCCGAAAAACCGAATTGATGAAGCTGTCGGGAAGTGCAACATTAGCATCATGACCAATCAGGCCGCTTACATTTTGCGTGAGAACACCGGAACTTCCGGGATTGTGGAGTCCGCCCGCGCGGCAGTGTCCGTGCTGGCGGAACACGATATTCCGCATCTGATTGTCGGCGGATTGGCGGTGCAGGAGCATGGCTATCCGCGGGTGACCATTGATGTGGACATCGTGGTGCCCGACGTGCTGGAGGCGGTGGAATTTCTCACGGCCAGCCTCACCGGGCCGTTTTATCGCGTGCCGGATGTTCATGATCGCGTGGAGGACCGGCGCAACGGTGTGCTGATTGATTTGCTGCCGGCGGGGAAGGTTTTGAAAAGCGGTTGCAAGGTGCCGTTTCCGCAACCCACCACCGTGGCTGAACAGTTTCAAATTATATCGCTGGAGGACCTCATCGCGCTCAAGCTCGACAGTTGGGCTGGTTCTCCCGTGCGGCGGCACAAAGACAAAACCGATGTCATCGAGTTGATCAAATATCGCAAACTTCCCCGCGACCTGGCCGTGAATCCGGTTGTCCGCACGCTCTACACCGAGACGTGGGACGCCCTGCAGGCGGAGAAATAAAAATTTCTTGGTTCCTCGACAATTGCAGTGGAGTTGGTGTTTAAGCCCGCCCTCACCCCGACCCTCTCCCCCGGGGAGAGGGGGAGCAATTCACATCGCTGGACAATTTCTCGATCTTTTTGCAACCACCGATTCTGTGTTATTGGCCGTGAGACACAGGATAACCAAGCTTGTCGAATGGCTCAAAACGCGGCGAACCATTCCCCTCTCCTGGGGGAGAGGGCCGGGGCGAGGGCGGACGTTCATTGATTTCGTGGCCGGAACTGAAAAGTCGTGTGTTCACGTCACCCAATTAGAAAAACAGGAAGCAATTTTTTGTGTTCTTTGCGCTCCTTTGCGGTTAAAACAATCCGCCGATGAAAGAAATTGTACCGCCATCACCACCGCCGCTCGTTCACAACCAGTTCGAGTCCGTGCGGGAATTGTTCAGCCAGAACGTCGTGCCCAGCTATGGCCGCTTTGACCTCGTGTTCAGCCATGGCGCAGGCAGTTACCTGTTTGATGTCGCGGGCAAACGCTACCTCGACCTCGGCGCCGGCATTGCCGTGTGCTGTCTCGGCCACGCGCACCCGGCCATTACCGAGGCGCTCGTCGAGCAATCGCGCAAATTGATCCACGTCTCGAACCTGTATTTCACCGAGCCGCAGGGCCGGCTGGCCGCCGAGCTCGTCAAGCGCATCGGCGCGGGCAAATGCTTTTTTGCCAACAGCGGCGCGGAAGCCAACGAAGGCCTGTTCAAGCTTGCGCGTAAATTCGGCCACGACGAAGGCAGGTTTGAAATTCTGACCGCGACGAATTCCTTTCACGGGCGCACGCTGGCCGGCATCGCCGCGACGGGCCAGGACAAGGTCAAAAAAGGTTTCGAGCCGGCGACGACGGGTTTCCGGCATATTCCGTTCAACGATCTAACCGCCGCGCGTAATGCCATTTCGCCCGCGACCGTTGCCATCCTGATGGAAGGGGTGCAGGGCGAGGGCGGCGTCACGCCGGCCACGCCGGAATATCTGCTCGGCCTGCGCGCGCTGTGCGACGAGAAAAAGCTGTTGCTGTTCCTGGATGGCGTGCAGTGCGGGCATTATCGCACCGGACGGTTCCAAAGCTTTCAGCGGATTCTGGAAGGGCAACAACGTGTTGCCGGCATCTTGCCGGCAAATCAAAAAAGTTTGTCCTGCCAGCAAGATGCTGGCAGCACGTTTCTGCCCGACGGTGTTTCCATGGCCAAATCGCTCGGTGGCGGATTTCCCATTGGCGCGTTCTGGGTGCGGGCGCCGTATGCCGATTTGCTGGGGCCGGGCACACACGCCTCGACGTTTGGCGGCACGCCGCTGGCCTGCGCCGTCGCCCTCAAAGTGCTCGAAGTCATCGAACGCGAGCGGTTGGACGAACAAGCCCGCAAGCTCGGCAAATGGTTTAAAGACGAGCTGGAGCGGCTGGTGAAAACCTATCCGCAAGTCGTCAAACGCGGACGCGGCCTGGGTTTCATCCTGGGTCTGGAACTGGTTGAAAAAGAAAAAATCCCGGCGTTTGCCAAAAGTGATAAAACGGCCGCGCTGCAATTTGTGAATCGCCTGCATGAAGCCGGCGTGCTCACGATTCCGGCGGGCACGCAAATTGTGCGTTTGTTGCCGCCACTGAATCTGAAGCCGCAGGAAGCCGGCGAAGGCATCAGCAAAATCGAGGAAGTCGTCAAAGCGATTGCATGAACACGAATGTCGAGACCTATCAAATTGTTGATGCGAGCCCCGCGACAAAAATGGTCATTTGGGGCATCATTTGTGTAATTGCAGTTGCGGCAATTATTTTCTACCTAAAAAAGAGATAATGACTCCCGCCGCGCTCCAGCGTCTGGCCGCGAATGATCCCGTGATGCGGCGGCTCATCCGGGAGTTTGGGGCGTGCGGGCTGGAGCCGGAAACCCGGCGTTCGCCGTTCCAATCGCTGGTGATGGCGGTTGCGCATCAGCAACTCAACGGCACGGCGGCCAACGCCATTCTCTCGCGCTTCAAAAAATTGTTTCCGGGACGCCGGTTCCCGCGTCCGGACGATTTGGCGTCGGTTTCCGATGATAAGTTGCGCGGGGCAGGCTTTTCCCGGGCGAAAATTCTGGCCATCCGCGACATCGCGGCAAAAACCCTGTCCGGCGTTGTGCCGACATCGCGGCAGATTGAGAAATTGTCCGATGACGGAATCATTGAGCGGCTCACGGAAGTTCGCGGCGTGGGACGCTGGACGGTGGAAATGCTGCTGATCTTTCAACTGGGCCGCCCCGACGTATTGCCGGCGGATGATTTCGGCGTGCGCACCGGATTCCGCCTTGCTTACAAAAAACGCGGGCTGCCGGCGGTGAAGGAACTGCTCGCGTTTGGTGAACGCTGGCGTCCGCATCGCACGACAGCCGCATGGTATCTCTGGCTGGCGGCCGACGAGGCGAAGAAGAAGTAGGACAAACTTTCCGCCTTCGCGGCGTGCCAAAGCGCCGCTCCGGCGCGACGGCGGCAAGCCGGTCTCAAACTTCAATCCGAAAATATGGCGAGACGCAAGATGGCAAGATGCCTGTCCTGCGTTGGTTGGAAGGGCGCAACTTTAGGGCGTGTTGCCCAAATCATTTTGGAGACGCCGGAGCGCGGCTGTCTCAGCCGCAGCACGTTCGACAACCCCAAAGCCCGTGGAATTTCGTGCGCTCATTTGGCAATCCCGGCTGCTGCGGGTGGGACACCTGCGCTCCGTTCCATTTGGGCAACACGCCCTTTACACTTCTCCCAAACGTAGCGCAGCCGTCCCTGGCTGCGAGTTCCCGGGGCGTCCGCGCCCCGTGGACTGGGCTTGGTCGCGGGACGCGGCCAGAACCCGCAGGCGGAGACGCCTGCGCTACGGGGGCAGTGCGCGGATGCGCCCCGGTTGGGAAGCGGCGCGCAAAAAGAAGTGACGCCGGGCCGGACTTGGGTTAATACATCTACTTTGGGCGATATACCCAGACTCTTAAAAGATGAAACATCTATTGTCATTGGAAAAATTACCGCGCGCGGATTTTGAAAAAATTCTGCAAGCCGCCGCCGTGTTCAAACGCGAGCGCGGTCACCATCAAACCCAACCGCTGGCCGGCCAGACCTGGGCGTTGATGTTCTCCAAATCGTCCACGCGCACAAGGGTTTCATTCGAGGTCGGCATCCACGAACTCGGCGGCCGGCCGATGTTTCTCAACGCCAATGACATCCAGCTCGGCCGCGGCGAGCCGATCAAGGACACCGCGCGCGTGCTGGGCCGGATGATTCACGGCGCGGTCATCCGCACCTTCGCGCAAAGCGACATCGAGGAATTCGCCGGATTTTCCGGCGTTCCGACCATCAACGCGCTGACGGACGACGAGCATCCGTGCCAGATTCTGGCGGACATATTCACGTTCCAGGAAAAGCGGGGGCCGATTGCGGGCAGGACCGTCGCGTTCATCGGCGACGGCGCGTGCAACGTGGCGAACTCGTGGATTTGGACGGCGGCAAAATTCGGGTTTGAATTGCGCATTGCCGCGCCAAAAAAATTCCAGCCATCCGCCGCCTTGTTGAAGCGGGCGGGCGGAAAAATTTCCATTTCAACCGACATCCAGGCAACTGCGAAAGGCGCGGATTTGCTATACACCGATGTCTGGATTTCGATGGGCAAGGAAGCCGAAGCGAAGGAGCGCATCAAGATTCTGACGGGTTACCAGATCAATCAATCGCTGGTGAAGCTCGCCAAGCCCGGCGCCCTGGTGATGCATTGCCTGCCGGCCTATCGCGGCAAGGAAATTGACGAGGAGACTTTCGAGGCCAATGCGTCCACCATTTTTGAGCAGGCGGAAAACCGGCTTCATTGCCAGAAAGCCATCTTGCAGATCCTGGTCGCGTGACGGCGTGTCTTGTTACAACCAGCGCGAGATTCGCTAATTCCCTCGCCCCACGAAATGGGGAGAGGGTCAGGGAGAGGGGGTCGTTCGGCCGATGCCGGCACTGTCAAGATGTGCTGTCGCGTGAAGGAAGCGGTTTCCTGCTCGCGGATGGGCCGTCGTTGTGCTACAATCGCCGCGCATGAACCGTTTGCTTTTTGGCGACAATCTGAAGTGGCTGCGGGACACGAGGATTTTTCCCGACGCGAGCGTTGACCTCGTTTATTTGGACCCGCCGTTCAATTCCAACGCCGATTACAACG
>JBEKSU010000034.1:0-20025 GCA_049516755.1 Verrucomicrobiota bacterium
GACGAGGAGTTCCTGGACCGCGGAACGCACCTCAAACGGCGTGGCCGTGTGCGGCAGCGGCCGGCCGTAATTGATGGTGACCGGATACGGCAGCCGCCGCGGCAGTTTCCACAGAAACCGGCCTTTTTGGAAACTGAAGATGCTGCCCCACACGCCGTCCAGGCCGACCGGAATGATCGGCGCCTCGACGTCCTTCATGATGCGCTCGAACCCGCGCCGGAACGGCAGCAGATGGCCGATACGCGTGATTTGTCCCTCGGCAAAAATGCAGACCACTTCACCGGCGCGGATGGCATCGCTGGCCGTCTGCAGCGACCTGATCATTTCGCGCGGACGTTGTTCGGAGGAGATGGGGATGACGCCGAGGATGCGCGCGAAAGGTTTGACGTGGGGCAATTCGTAATGCCCTTGGTACATCATGAACCGCACCTGCCGGTCCGTGGACGCGAGCAGCAACAGAGCGTCCACAAACGAAACGTGATTGCAAACGAACAACGCGCCGCCCTTGGCGGGGATGTTGTCGCGGCCCTCCACGCGAATCCGATAAATCGTCCGCGTGAGCAGCCAAAGGACGAACCGCAGCAGAGCGTCAGGCAAAAGGAACAGGGCATAAACCGCGCCGGCCAGCGTCAATGCACCGCCGAAAAGAAAAATCCGACCGGGGGTCAGATGCGCGACCTGCACCAGCAGGTAATGCGCGCCTGACGCCAGAAAAATGCCGACAAACGACAGCAGGTTTGCCGTGGCCAGCACCTCGCCCTTTTTGTCCTTGTCCGGGCGATGTTGCAACAGCGCGGAAATCGGCACGATGAAAAAGCCTCCGGCGAAACCGAGCGCAGCGATCAGGACCATCACCCGCGTGACCGATGCGCCCGGCAAGGCGAGCGCCGCGGATACGGCCGACATGCCGAGGGCACCGAGCGGGACCAGGCCGTATTCGATCTTTCCGCCAGAAAGGTATCCGGCCGCCGCGCTGCCTACTCCGATGCCCAGCGCCAGGGACATTGTGAGGCCACCGATCCCCATTTCGTCCAGATGCAACACCTCGAGACCGTAGAAAAACAGATTCAGGAACAGCAACTGGCCAAGAAAATTGAAATAAGTGTTGCCGGCCACCGCCAACACGAGTGGCCGGTCACCGCGCCATGACCGCATCTGCCGGAGAATTGCGCCGAGGAAATTCACCTGGAACTTTTTTCCCGGGTCCGCCGCGGGAACGCGGGTGATGCCCAGACTCATGACCAGGCCGAAGAGCGCCAGTCCGATCAGGACCACGGCGGACAGCCAGGGTTCAGCCCGGAAATGGATGGACATCCAGGCCGCGGCAGGGAAGCCAAGAATGATGGCCACGAATGTGCCGAGTTCCAGCAACCCGTTGCCCCACGACAGTTTCTTTTCGGGCAGCAGTTCCGGCAACAATCCGTACTTGGACGGACCGAAGAAGGCGCTATGCACGCCCATCAGAAAAACGCAGGCGAGCAATGGCCAGCATGTTTTTGCGGAAGCGGCGATTCCCAGGTTCAACTGATTCTGCATCCACACGAAGCCCGCCAGCGCCAGCAACATCACGAACACTTCGAAAATCTTCACGCTGATGGTCATCGTCCGTTTGCTGCGGCGGTCCGCAAGAAAACCGCCGGCCATGGAAAACAGAATGAATGGCAGCGCGAACAGCGCCATGACCAGTTCGCCAAGTTCGTGCTTCCGCGCGAGCGACATGTCCATCCCGACGAGCAGAAACACAACAAGGTTTTTCAGGACGTTGTCGCTGAATGCGCCTTGGAATTGGGTGACGAAGAGACTCCAGAAACCGCGAAGGCTTGATTCGGATTGCTGGCGGGTGTCTTTCGGTTCGGTCACGGCGGCAAAGCTAACCATTTGTACGCCGGACTGTGAATTGAAAAACCTTTGTCCGGCATCGTTTGCAGCAATGGTCGGGAGAATAAGCCGGCCATTGGTGTCTGACTTGAGCATTTAACCGTAAGCGGATGCAAATACGCGGGGACTTCCTGATTTTTTGAAACTTTTCTCCAGCCCGCTGAAATCCGGAGGAATTCGGGCAAATATCCCGTTTGAACACGATGAACAATGTGAGTTGTTCTTTAAGGCAGGGCAAGGTGCAGTTTTGTCAATTTTTTGGCATGAACGGTGCTATTTTTTATTAGTTCGGTAAGGGTACCTGTAGCCTGAGTTGTGCCTGCACATTTTGGTAATTCGTGCCTTTATCTGGGAAAAGAGCGATGAAAATTAATAGAACAATCCTTTTCGTCGAGGACGACGCCGTTGTGCTGACGACGTATCGGAATCTGCTCCAGCGGGAGGGATTTCGCATCGAGTCCGCACAAGATGGATTGGAGGCGCTCAAGGCTCTTTCCCAAGCCACTCCCGATCTGGTCGTGCTCGACCTGATGTTGCCCAAGTTTGACGGCGCGGACGTGCTCAAATTCATCCGCGCCGACCCCCGGTTGAAAGTTGTTCCTATTATAATATTTTCTAACGTTCAAATTACAGATTTTGCCGAAGACGCGATCACCAGACAGCTGCGCAAAACCGATTGCACGCCCTCCATCCTGGTTCAAACCATCCAGGAAATGCTGGTCACCGCGCCCGCCGATGCTCCCAGCGCCGCCAATGCGGTACGAACTGATTACGCACCCGCGATCAAATTACGCATGGCCGGCGACAATTCGGCTGGCGAGCAAAACGACGAGACAGCCGAAGCGCCCGCCGAAGAAGCTTCGCCCACCATGGGGCGTACGGACTTTTTAAAAGACGCGCCAGCGGACATCGCGAAGGTTCGCGAACATTGCCTGGCATATATTAAGGCGCCTACTTCAACGACCAAGCTGGAGCCGCTCTCTCAGAGTGTGCATGACCTGAGCGCCAACGCCACCAAAGCCGGCTGTGGCCGCATCGCACTGCTGACGAAGGCGTTTGACATGTTGCTCTCAAAAATCGCATCCAAGCCCGCGCGAGTAACCCCTTCCATACTGCAAACACTGGCGGAAGCAGCGGATTGTCTGGGTCTCTTGTTGAAAAGCGACGAAGCTGGTTCTACACAAGAGGCACCTAGGGCCAAAGTGTTGGCCGTGGACGATGACACGGTTTGTAACCACGTGATTGTCAATACGTTGAAAAGGGCAAATCTCGACATTGTAAGCGTCGAAGACCCATTGGAAGGCCTGAAAATGCTGCAGAACAACCATTACGACCTGGTACTGCTCGACATTGACATGCCCAAGCTGACCGGTTTCGAAGTGTGTGAAAAATTGCGCGCTTTGCCTCATTATAAGACAACCCCTGTCATTTTCGTCACTGCCCATAGCAATTTTGGAAACCGTACACAGGGGGTACTCAGCGGAGGCAACTATTTCATTACTAAACCGGTTGATCCGTTGGAATTGGCACTCAAAGTGACCATTCATCTGTTCAAGGCTCAGGTACAACACGCCGTACCACAGCCGGAAACCAAGCCGGAAGTCAAAGAAGTCAAACCACAAGCAGCCAAGGCCCCGGAAGTCGCGCCCAAACCTTCGATTCCGGCTCCAGCCGCCCAGCAAATGAATGGCAATGGCAGTATGAACGGCAAAGCAAAGAACGGGGATTCTTCCAGCGTGCCGCTGCCAAAAGTTCAACCACGACCGGCCCCGATCCCGGCCCCGGAACCCGCGCCAAAACCCGCGCCGCCAGTGCTCAAATCCGCGCCACCGATCCCATTGAGCCCGGCCAGGAACGGCAGGGGGAATAGCACGCCAGCCATGCCCACCCTGAGTGTGGCGCCACCGGTGGCGCCGTTAAGCGTGGCTCCTTCAGTCAAACCACGGGCAACCAATTTCTCAAAAGCCATGTTACCTCTCAGCGTGGCACCCAGCCTTGGCGAAACTGGCACGCTGAATGTTAGTAAATTGTCAGGCAGCAGTAATCGAAACAGAATTATGAACAACGAACAAGACGAAGCATTCGAGAAAGTCGTCGTCGCGGTGGTGAGAATCATCTTCGGGGACGATAACTTGACGGAAATGAACGTCCGCCTGGTGCGCATCGCACTGGAGCGTTACAACGTCCATGAAGTCATCAATTCTCCTGTCGTAGCGTGAGGGATTGTATCATGGATTCATGCCGTCAGTTCCGCCCGCAAGGGGAATGCGATAAGGGTTGCACTCAATCATCCGATTGGGGGCAGCCGCCCTGCCGGTTTGAAGTAGTCTGGAATGTTTCTGCCTACCCTGCCATTTCACCGCCTTAAGCTCCCCAAAGTTTGCCTGACCCTGACATCAAAAACAAAACCGCAACGTGCCAATCAGCCGCCTTCAGCCCGAACTATCCTGAGCCGGGGATGTCACGGTTTCGTGAACCGGCGTTGCCCCTTTCAATATTTCCTTCGGATCAGCAAGCCCCACTCCCGGTCCCTTCGGCACGCTGATGGCACCATCCACAATGCGCAGTGGCGGATTGAACCACTGACCGTAGGTTTCCACGCCCTTCTTGTATTCCTGCCACGGCCCGATCTTCGGCGTGCAGGAAGCAAAGTGGAGTGAATATACAAATCCAAATCCGCCGGAAAGATGCACGGTGGTGGCCATGCCGGCTGTTTCGGCCATGCGCGCCACGCGGCGGGAACGAATCAGACCACCATAGTAATATGGGTCGGGCTGGACGATATCCACCACATGGTTGCGGATACACCATTGGAAACGCCATTGACTGGATTCCTGTTCGCCGAAGGCCACGGGGATGGAAAGGGCATCGGTGACTTTCTTCGTCGCATCAAAATTATCGAACGGACATGGTTCTTCGTAGTGGATGGCCTTGATGTCCTCCAGCATCCGCCCCACCCGGATGGCTTCGGGCGGATCGTAAGAACTGTTGGCATCGGCATGAATGACCATTTTATCGCCAAACGCCTTTCGGGAAAGGGGAATCAATTTATCCGTGCGGCCCGGCAGGGCATCCTGATTGCGGCTCATGCGCCCGCCGACGCGATATTTGATGGCCTTGGCGCCGGTCTTTTCAACCAGGCCCCTCAAATATTCAATTTCCTGGTCCGGCGTGGTGTCGCGCCGCCCGCTGGCAACGTAAAACGGCACATTGGTGCGGACAATGCCGCCGAGCATTTCGCCCAAGGACTGGTTGCTCATCCGGCCCAGCAGGTCGAGGATGGCAAATTCCACCAGCGCCACCGGACACCAGAAAGGCAACCCCTGCATCTTGTAGTTGCTTTGATAACGGTACACGCCAAACAGGTTTTCTTCCATGTCGCGCGCATCCTTGCCGATGAAATAGGGCACCACCTGTTGAATGAGGATTGGATGAAACAGGTCCATCCGGCCGTCATCCACCGAGATGCCCTCCGCGCCGTCCTTGGAACGGACCCGCACAAAATGGTCCCTGCCCTTGCAGAGCAGTTCAACGGACTCGATGATGACCGGGTCTTTGAGTCCTTTGAGCTGGAGAACCGGTTGGGCGGCGGCGCGTTCCAGGATCTCGTCGGTGACCGGCTGGGAGCCGGATGGCGAATTGGTGGGTTGAGCAAGCAGCGGGACAGCCGCGGCACCGACCCCGGCGACGGCGGTGGCACGCAGGAAGTTGCGACGCGTGAATTTCATGGCAATGGTTTCAAGTTGTGACGTTATTGTTTGGTGGCGGTGTTGTTGTCAATCTGTTTGTGACAAAGTCTCGTCGTATCGGGTTCAAAGAACCTTTGTTGTTTCACCAGCCGCGCCATCGAGCATTGCTTGGGCCCGCTTTTCGTCAAAGGCCTTTTCCCATCGGGCCACGACGATGGTGGCGAGGCCATTGCCAATCAGGTTGGTCACCGCCCGGGCGGCGTTGACGAAGCGGTCAATCCCGACGAGCAACACCAGACCGGCCACGGGTATTTTGTTCATCGAAGCCAGGGTGGCCGCCAGCGCGATGAACCCGGCGCCGGCCACTCCCGCCGAGCCCTTGGACGTGAAAAGACAGACGGCCAGGACGACCAGCTGTTCGCCCAGCGTTAAAGGCGTGTTGGTGGCCTGGGCGACAAAGATGGCGCCCATCGTCAGGTAGATGGACGAACCGTCGGCATTGAAGGTGTAGCCGGCAGGCAGGACCAGACCCACGACCGGTTTGGCGCACCCCAGTTGCTCCAGTTTGACCATCATCCGGGGCAACACGGCCTCCGTGGAAGCCGTGGCGAAGGTGATCAGGATTTCATCCTTGAAGAACTTGAGATATTTCCAGAGCGAGATGTGGTTCATCCGGGCAATGATGCCGAGGACCCCAAAAATAAAGATCGCGCTCGTGAGATAGACGCCAAAAATCAGCTTGCCGAAAGAGCCCAGGGTGTCGACGCCGTATTTCCCGATGGTGAAGGCCATGGCTCCGAACGCGGCCAGCGGGGCCAGATACATGACAAAACGCACGATGCCGAACAGACCGTGCAGGACCGAATCAATCACCTCCACGATTACTTTCCCACGGTCGGGAAGCTGCGCCAGTGCCAGACCGAACAGCACCGAAATCAGAATGATCTGCAGCATGTTGCCTTTGACAAAAGCATCCGCAAAGCTGGAAGGGATGATGTCCATGAAGAAACTCACGGCGTCCTGCTGTCTGGCGGCCGTGGTGTAGGTGGCGAGCGACCCGGCATCCAGCGTGGAGGCATCAATGTTCATCCCGACACCCGGCTTCATTACGTTCACCACTACGAGCCCTATGGCCAGCGCCAGCGTGGAAACGATTTCAAAATAGACCAGCGCCTTGATGCCGACCCGGCCCACTTCCTTCAGGTTTCCCATCTTCGCAATGCCGACGACCACCGTGCCGAAGATGATCGGAGCCAGCAGCATCTTGATGAGCTTGATGAAACCGTCGCCGAGCGGTTTGAGCGTTTCGCCAAAACCGGGCCAGCAATAGCCGACGACGATGCCCAACAGGAAGCCGATGAGCACCTGAAAGTAAAGCTGGCCCAGCAGACCTGTTTTTTTGCCCTTGGTAATATCCATGTCGGTTTTGGCGTTCAATCGCTCACCGATTTCATCACCTTGATAAGTTCGGCCTTGGTTTCAAAACCAACGCCGGGAACCTCCGGCAAACGCACATAACCGTTCTCGACGGCGATGCCATCGGCAAAACCGCCGAAAGGCTGGAAGATGCCCGGATACGATTCGTTGCCGCCCAGGTGCAGGCCGGCAGCGATGTTGAGCGACATCTGATGCCCGCCGTGCGGCACGACCCGCCGCGTGGACCAGCCATGCTGCTTCAGCACCTCCAAGGTGCGCAGATATTCGACCAGGCCGTAGGACAGCGCGCAGTCAAATTGCAACCAGTCGCGTTCCGGGTGCATGCCGCCGTGGCGGATCAAATTACGGGCGTCCTGGTGCGAGAAAAGATTTTCACCCGTGGCCATCGGCAGGAGATAATGTTTGGAAAGTTCCGCCTGCAAGGCATAGTCGAGCGGATCACCGGCTTCTTCATACCAAAACAATTTGTAAGGCTTCATCGCCTCGCCGTAGGCAATGGCAGTCTCAAGATCAAAACGGCCATTGGCATCCACCGCCAGGAATTTTCCGTCACCCACCACCTCGATCACTGCCTCGATGCGGCGGATATCTTCTTCGATCGGAGCACCGCCGATTTTCATTTTCACCACTTGATAGCCGAGGTCGCGATAACGCTTCATTTCGTTTTTCAGGGCGGTGAGGTCCTTGCCGGGATAATAATAGCCGCCCGCGGCGTAAATCCAAACCTTGTAATCCGCCTTGCCGCCGCAATAACGGTCCGCGAGCAACCGGTGGAGCGGCTGGCCCGCAATCTTGGCGACGGCATCCCACACCGCCATGTCAATGGCCCCCACCGCCACCGACCGTTCGCCATGTCCGCCCGGCTTCTCATTCTTCATCAGCGTGGTCCAGATACGGAACGGGTCCAGATTTTCGCCGGTCTCATCCACCAGCGATTTGGGATCGGCGGCCATCAGGCGGGGAAAGAACCGTTCACGCATCAACGCGCCCTGGCCATAGCGGCCGTTGGAGTTGAAGCCGTAACCCACCACCGGTTTGCCGTCGCGCACGACGTCGGTGATCAGCGCCACCACCGAACACGTCATCTTGGAAAAATCGATGTACGCGTTGGTGATGGCCGAAGCGATGGAAACGGTCTTTTCGCGGAGTTCGACGATGCGCATTTTATTACTCCGTAATCAACCCGGATTCAGCGATGGAAAACCGGCATTGGCTGCAATGTGTCTCAAGCTCATGGTCGGACACCATGAGACACTGCGCCGAAGAAAAAAACAATCAAAGTTTGTGCCGTCAGCGCGTTGTATCCTTCACCGCCTCGGCGTAGGGTTTGCCATCCACGAGCACTTCCTTCACGCGCCCGCGGCCAGACGCGGGCACCACCACCTGCGCAGTGAGTTTGCCGGTGGGATTGCCGGTGCCTTCGGCGACGTAATAGCGTTCCAGTCCGTATTCGACGTGGATGGAATTGGTTGAGGCATTCCAACGCGGCCAGGCGCTTCGGCCTTTCAACAGGACTTCGTCCGCTGCCGGCGCAAACGCATTGGTGCCGGCCTTGACCACGACGTAAAACTGGTTCGTCGCCGGTGCGAGCGTGATGTAGATTTTTGTGCCGTACGGCAAGTCCTTGGTCACCGGCGGCGAAAACCGGTTCGTCGGCACGTCGCTGATTTTGTAGTTCAGGATGAGGTAATCGCCCTGGAGCAAATCACGTGGATCAACGCGCGCGGTCTCGAGCAGGATGACTTTGCCGGTGGCCAGCGCGTGTTCCTGCACGGCGGCGGGGCCGAGCAGCCACGCGCTTTGGAGCGCGAGGACGAGAATGAGCAGCTTGAGTTTCATGGCCGATCCTTTCCACGCATTGTGTTTTATTCCGTCAACTTCTTGAAATCCGGGTCGCCGCGCAGGTTTTTGAAACAGGCTTCCTTGACGGCCCCGGCTTTGAACGAAGGTTGCAGTCCGATGGCTTTCTTAAGATCGGCAAGCGCGTTGTTTCTGTTGCCTTTCCCGGCATACGCACAAGCGCGTTGGTAATATGAGTCAGCCCACCTGGGAGCGAGTTCGATGGCTTTGTCACAAGACTCAATCGCCTCGTCATACTTCCCCAATCTGTTCAGAATGCTGCCGCGATCGCCCCAGGCTGCCTCGTGTTTCCGATTCAGCATAATCGCCTGGTCAAAAGCTTTCAACGCCTCGGAATCCCGATTCAGCGCCTCGAGCATTTCTCCCTTGCCAACCCAATTGCCGCTTTCGTTCGGCTGAAGCTCGGTTAGTTTCTCAAAAGACTTCAACGCTTCCTTGGGCCGGTCCGTTTCAGCTTCAGCCATGGCCTTGCACAACCAGCGCCGGGGATCATCGGCTTTGGCTGCCACCCATTGGTCCAGAACTTTCGCTCCGTCATTCGTCCGGTTCAATTGCACCAGGCTGATGTATTGTCCGAGCGCCGCCTGTTCGTTATCCGGCTGAAGGGCGGAAGCACGCTCGAAAGCTTTCAAGGCCTCACCGGGCCTGTGTTGGTTGATCCATTCCGTGCCCTTGCGGACGAATGCATCCGCGGAATCTGCATTTGTGCCCGCTACGGGAGCATTTTGTCCCGACGCAACGGCAGCCAGCAGTGTGCTGCACACAGCCATCAGCCATAATTTGAATTTCATAGTCATGTTCTTTACGATTTTGGTTTGGTGTCAAAATTTCACGCCGGTTCACGGCATGATCCTTTTCATTTCAGGCATCCTGCCAGACGCTTGACGAGCAGTTGATCGCAGCGGGTGCGGGAAATGATCCCGACGCTCTGGTAATCGGGCTGATGCGAGTTTTGCATGTCCACAATCACCCATTCGCCTTTGCGGTCGCACACCACGAAATGCACGAAGCCCTGCTCCGCGTTTTGCGGATTGAAAACGTAGTCGGCGTAAAGCGCGTAATCGGCCGCGGGCGGATTGGTCCGGACAAAATCCCGGAATTCGCGCGCCAGATTCCACAGCGCCTTCAATTCATTGGGGTCGGCCAGCGAAGTTTTAAGGAGAACCGGTTGTTCGGCCGGAACGGCCTTGCACAAACCCGTTTGGTTGATCAGCCGCACGATGTTGGTCGTGCCGGGGACGCTGACTTCGTTCCCGCCAATCCGCGGCGGATAAACCAGCAGCGTCGTAGCGGGCAGCACTCGTTTCATCGCCTGCAGGCGTTCGGGCAGGGTAGCCCTTTCATTCTCCGGAGGCAGCCCGCTCCGCTCCTCCATGATGGCGGCCAGCTTGCCCGGTTTGGCCGCCTTGGCCGTGGCTTCGTTGAGTCCCAGTTGCGGGCCCAGCCGTTCGACGAGCAGAACGGACATCGTCATCGGATCCCGCTCTCCGATTTTCTTGAACGCTTCATCCTGTGGCGTCTGACGGTCCGTCCAGACGACCGCGCCGGTTTGATCCACGACAACGGCGCGCAGTTCATTCAACCCGGTTTTATGATCGCCATTGTATTCGGCGTAAAGCGCATAACTGGTGGTGATCGGATTGGTCTTAACAAACGCACCGACGGCGGCGGCCAGACTTTCCAAATTCGTTTCCGCCGGTGTGAACGGGATTTGGCCAAGCTCAATGTTTCTCAATCCCTGTTGTTCGAGCAGAACGCCGACCACCTCGGTCACGCGATCCCACGGTTTGCCTCCCAAACGCACGGGCAGAATGGTCAGCGAGGCGTCCGGCCCCTTGGACTTCATCAACTCCAGCCGCTGCGCCTGGTCCGACGCCACGCCGGCTGGCGGTTCTGCGGCAACCGGGAAACGACTGACATACACCGCGAGCAGGGCCATCGCCATCGGCCGGGCCACCGCGCGGAACGAACGATTGGCTGTGATTGAATATTTCATCGTTTTTCCTTTGTGGTTTACGATTTGATTTGCTGCATCAAGGTGCGGCGTTTCTTTTCGAGGTAAACACCGAAGACAATCAGGAAAATACCTGAAATCAGAAACATCACGCCCGTCCGGGCCATGGTACCGAACAGGTCGCAGTAAGCGGCAAAGATGTCCAACGCGATGAACACGACGCCGAGATTGACGAGGAACGGCGAACGTTCCTGGATACCGACCTGAATTTGCAGCAGGCAGAAAATGAACAGCGCAAGTGTGCCGATGAGGTAGCTCCACGATTCGCCCCAGTAAAAGTAGCGCGAGCCGCCGGAGTGATCCAATTGCCAGCAGCCGAACCAGACCGTGGCCATGAAAACCATCATTCCCGACAGCGCTGCGAACCAGGTCCAGCGCCATTGACCGGTAAGCGCACGCAAATTTCTGATTCCAGCGGCGAGCGGCAAAAGCGCGAACAGACCGAGCGCGGGGAAAAACCATTGGCGGATTTCAGAATTTTCCCAACCGCCATAGAAATCTTTCCACGTCAGCGGATAGACGAAAACCAGAAACGCGAACAGGCCGAGTTTTTCCGTCACTCCGGCAAATTCGAAAAACGTCGTGCGCCGCAAAAAATAACCCGCGCCGAGATAAACCAGCCCCAGCAGCGCATAGAGCAGGATTTGACGTTGCGACTCGCAATAAATCAGACCGCCCCGCTCGTTCACCTCGAGACCGAACCAGATGCCGAACGCGAGCAGCAGCAGAACATGTTGCGCTTTCGACCGCAGCAGCCACGGCAGCGCGGCGATGCCAATCCACCAGAGCAGGAACGCATTCGGCGGGCGTGAGACGATGTTGTAAATCTGCCCGACGAGCGCGATGTTCGCCAGGAACAGGCAGGAGCCGATCCAGTGCAACGCCTCGCCGGTCTTCCGGTATTTCCCTCGTGGTTGCGACGCCCCCGTCGCAGAAGATGCCGGCGAAGAAGCGTCGCCTCCACCTTCACGCAACCACCAGCCACCCCCGTGGCAGCCGAGCATGAGTAAAAGTCCGGCGGCAATTTTCACGCCGCGCGGGATGTCGTTCCAGTGCGCGGCAATCAACAGGGTGATTCCTGCTGCGATGAGCACGGCGCCGATGAGGGAAACGATGGCGAGAAACTTGCCGCCGTCTTCCTTGAGCTCGAAATGTTCGATGATTTTCTGCCGCTGCTCATCGGTGATGAGCCCGGCGTCGTGAAGGCTTTGGACATCGCAGTATTTCATTTACCAGGTTGGGTTGGTTTGATTTTGCCTTGAATAAGGTCGCAGGTTGATTGGGCGCTTATTCCATCGAAATCGAAAATACAACAATGATTATCCTTGGTCCTGACGATAAGCGCCGAACCTGAATGGAGACGACTCTCGCACAATCCGCATTCCGCTAATGAATCGTATCGCAGACTTAAAGCCGGTGGTTCATTCAGCCATTGAGTCGTTTTCATGAAATTAAGCGTGGACCCGGTCAGCATGAGGCAACCGAAAACAGGTTGGTTTCCGGGTGCGCCACACAAACCAAATCCATGACCAAGTCCCCGGGATATTGTGGTCAGGGCGGACTCCGGAATTGACCCGTCCGAACCAGGACAGGGAAACCATGCGGCTCGAGAACTGGCGATAATTTCTTCGCCACCGATTGAGTTCGTCAACAGCCTGTCGATTCTTTCGCGGGGAAAAGTCTCCACTTGTTTCAGATAAGTTCCCACTTTCGTGAATTCCCGATGGGTGACCACCCCCTGGTTATCCAGCGTGATATCCAGAAAATGATATTGCGGGATGTCTGGAAGTTCGCTTCCGTCGGTATCCACACCAATGACAATCATCAGGCCGATGATTTTCTTGGAACTGTAGCTGATCCGGCGTTCATCTGGCGAAACATTATCCGGCTCACCCAACTTCAGCAGCACGTCTTCGATGGTGTCCACCCCCGGTTGGATCAGGTTGGTGGATTGGGCAGTCAAATTTTGCCGCGAGCCGGTGTCGTAATAGTGCGGCGTCGGGATCAGAATGCATCCGGAAGTCAAACCGGCAAAAACCACGGTCAACAGAAGAAGAACAAACCAGGTTTGCAGTCTTGGCGCGCCGAATTCTGAGCCATGGATGTCAAAGCTCATCGCAACACCTCCACCAGCGAATGTTTGCGCAAAATATTCTGCCCGTCGAATACGAGCACCAGACTGTATCTGGCATTTGCCCAAAAGGGTTCACCGCTCCAACTGGAGACGCGCTCAACCACATAGCAGCCTTTGTTGCCGGACTCATATCCCAGCCGGTAGGTGAGAATTTTTTCCGATTCAAACCGGCCGGAGGGCTGGCCCAGGTTCAAGATGACTTCCTCCTTCGTCGTTTGGTTGTCGGCCAGGAAGTTCAGCAAATCGGCACGGCCTTTGGACGGACCGGTCACACAGCCGACCAGCGTCAACGTCAGGATCAGGACGGCCAGAAATTTCGTTTTCATAAAATCCGCCCTGGACCGCGTGGCGGTGCGGTCGCTGAAAGCTTTTGGACGTCGCCGTATTTCATTTGTCTTCCGGAAATGCCGGTCGTGAAGCAGGCTCCGACTCTGGGTTTCAGTACTTGATATTGTTCCCGGCGCGGGCATAAACAAGAAATTTTTTTCGCGGTCATTGGCATCAGGTCAAAAATATCGAACCTTGCCCCGAAGGTGTTAATTGATAAAACTTGAACCAACATCGGCTGGTTCAATGAACGTCCATCACCTCGAACTGTTTTATTACGTCGCCCGGCACGGCGGCATCATGCCGGCGGTGCGAAACATTCCCTACGGCATCCAGCAGCCGGCAGTGAGCGCGCAGGTGGCGCAGCTCGAGGAATATCTGGGCGTGACGCTGTTCCAGCGGCGGCCTTTCGCCCTGACGCCGGCGGGCGAGAAACTTTACCGGTTCATCCAGCCGTTCTTTTCGAATCTCGACAAGGTCGCCAACGAATTTCAAGGCGGCCAGGCGCGGCACATTCGCATCGGGGCCTCGACAATCATTTTGCGGGATCACGTGCCGCGTCTGCTCCAGGGCGTGCAAAAAAAATTCCCCGCCTTGAAGGTCACTTTGCGGGAGGGTTATCCGTCGCACCTGGAGGAGTTGCTGCTGAACGAGGAGATTGACCTGGCCGTCACCCTCATCGAGAAGAAGCCTGCCCCGGGCATCCACTCGCTGGCGCTGCTGGAGCTGCCGCTGGTGTTGCTGGCCGAAACGGGCAGCGCGGTCACCTCCGCCGAGCAATTGTGGAAACGCGACAAGATTGACGAGCGGTTGATCTGCCTGCCGCCGGGCGCGCCGCTCTGCAAAAATTTCCAGCAAAAACTCGCCGAACTCGGCGTGGATTGGTTTCCGAGCATCGAGGCCAGTTCGGTGGACCTGGTGGAAGCCTACGTCGCGAACGGACTCGGGATCGGCGTGGCGGTGGCAATTCCAAAAAAGACGCTGTCGGCCAATGTCCACGTCCTGCCGTTGCGCGGTTTTCCACCCGTCGTGGTGGGAGCGATGTGGCGCGGGCGGCTGACTCCGTTGCGGCAGGCATTTTTGGAGGAAATGAAATTGAGCGCGCAACGGCTGATGTGAGCGGCGCGATGACCGGTGAATCCGGTCACGGCCTGAACCGCACGACATACCAGGGTTGCGGACCATCGCCAACCTTGATGGTGGCGTTGGTGGTCGCCAAAAGTTCCGCGTCATGCGCCGCCAGCCAGGTTTCCAGCGTGGTCTGGCTTTGTTCAAGCCTCAATCCGCTGACGACGGCGAATTGGATTCCGCGTTGGCGGATTTGCTCCGTGGTTTCATCAAACAAAATGTGTTCGACCCGCCGGGTGCCATACGGCCGCCACAGCGAGATGTCGCAGTCGTCCCCCGTGCCGAGGAAGCCGACTACCTTCAGATCCGGCGGAAGCAGCGCGCGGACGCCGGCGAGCGGGTCGGAGCGTTCGGAATAAACAGTGTAAACCTTCAAGGCGCGGGCAATCAAACGCTGGCTGGGATACCGCGCCAGCGCTTTGGACAAAATGGTTTTGGCTGGCCAGAGGGGACGGTCCGGCGACAATATCAAAACGGCCAGCGCCAGAAGCAAAACCCCGCCGGCCAGCGCCCGCCACCAGCCGCGGCGGACGATTTGCGCTTGTCCCGCACCAACCAGCAGCAACGTCAGGAGCAACGGATAGTATGGCGCAATCAGACGGGCGGGCGTTGCCATCCCGGCCTTGGCACAATACGCCAACAAGGCGACCCACGGAGTTACCAGCACCCAACGACACAATTTCGGCGGCACAGATTGTCCGGCTGATACCTTGGCCATGCAAAAGCCTCCCCCAAAGAAAGAAGCGAGGGCCGAAATCAATGCCAGCAGGCTGATACCGAAACCAACGCCGGCCCAGTCTTCCGTGGGCAATTCCCACAGCTGAAAATAACCGCCCTGAAAATTTACGATCCAGGAATGGGGAAGAACCAACAAAGCCTGTTGATTCCACCAGCCGGCCAGCGGAAAAAAAGGCGGCACAAAATTGTCCAGCGACAATTGAAAGCCATTGCCCAGAATGCCAATCAACGGGTTTTGCATCTGGAGATGAGCCCCTTCGACGGATGTTCCGAGCCAATCGCCGCAGTGAATTTTGTTCATCAATGCAATCGGGAAAAAGGAAGCCACCGCCGCCAATGCCAGCACCAGCAGGGTAGACAACGCCTTGTGCCACAGCAAGGGAAGGAGCGCAAAAATCAAAATCAGCCACGGCAAGAGCAATGGCAAACTGGTGGGCTTGGTTCCCACCATCAAGGCGGCCGCGAGCAATGAAAACCACAAGTCGCGCGGCTGGCGCGATTTCCACGCGCGACAACCAAAGTCAATGGCCGCCAGCGCATAGACGGCGGAAAAAGCATCGTTCCCGGCACTCCCGGCTTGAAGGAGAAAATTATACCCGGTCGGAAGCAACCACATCCAGTGCCAGGACACCCGCGCACGAACTCCCAAACGGGAACAAACACTGAAGATCAAACCCGGCAGCAACAAAAAGGAAAAGATATTGAGCAGGAACAACGGCCGGTCCGACCTGAAGAAAAGCAAGAGCGGAGCAGTCAGCCATTCAAACGCGCAACCGGAGTAATTCATCCGGCTGACCGGGGTGTGTATCCAGTGCCACCGTCCCTCGGCCAGCCAATGCAAGACGCGGGGAATATGGTAGGTCAACGCGACATAATGAGTTGGTGGATAAAGAACACCCCCGAGCAGAATCAAAAATGCCAGCACGGCAAAGAAAAACGGCAACGGGCGCCGGAAACGGCGCAGAAGTTTTTTGCCAGCCGAATGTTTTTTGTCCGGAACCAATCCCAAGTCCTTGCGGCAAAGGAAAACAACGACGGCGAACGCGGCGAAGAAAATCGCGTAGCCGGCACGGTTCAATTGCCCCACCGCGGACAGCGTCCAGCCCGCGACACTGGCGAGCGCTGAAATCCATAGCCATAGCCTGACCAACGGGAGAAATGTCATGGGCTTGTTACAATTTGCGCGTGACGCTAGGCGGATTAGCCGCACACGTCAATCGCTTCTTTCCGGACGCACCGGTCCGGTGGAATGGATCCGACCGGCGGCCGCTTGCGTTGAGGGCGGAAGGCGAATCCTTGTGACTGCATCCGGCCCGTTTTCCGAACTTCAGAAACGGTCGCGGATGAATCGCCGGGCGGACCGGTGCGATTCATCCGCATCGGCGCCTCGACAATCGTGTTGCGCGAGCAGTTCCCGGAGTTGTTCCGGGACGGGCGCAAAAATCCTTCCACCGCGCGTCCGCACCCTGCCATTGAGCAGCTAATCGCCGGTGATCGTGGGCTCAGGACGGCGATGCTGGAAATGTTTTTAAAGGAATTGAATGTGCGCGCCCAGTGGCCGGCATGACTGGCGGCGCGGCAATTTCCGAGACACCCCACGCCCTAGGTCGGGACAACGCCGGCGGCGTTGTCGGATTTTCCGACACCTCAAATTAACGAAGCAATCAATTCCACGGCAGACTCACGGTGCGAGGCCGACTTGGCGCGGCAGTTGCTCAACCTTTTCAATGTTTTAATTGAATTGCCGTTCGCAATTCCGAAAAAAAAATAATTAACAAAGAAACAACACATGGCGTTGTCCTTTCTAAACGGCTTATCAAAGAAAAAACGGACCCAGATGATGGTGGTGGATCTGGGCGACCGGACAACCAAGGCTGTGCTCCTGGAGCGGCGGGGCGAACTTTTGGCGCTCACCCGTTTCGTGCTGCTCGACACGCCGATTTACGAGAAAAAAATTTCCACCGAATTGCTGACTGAACATTTGCAATCCGTGGCCAAGGCGCTGGGATCGGAAACCAAGCTGGTCACGCTGGCCATCGGTTTGGATGACACGGTGGTGCGGCAGGTGGAATTGCCGCAGATACCGGTGGATGAAATGCGGATGGTTTTGAAAAACAACACCAAGGGTTATTTGCAGCAGGACATGCCGAATTATGTTTTTGATTGTCATATCTTCCCCCCGAAGCCACAGGGTAAGGCTGCCGACACCAAAACGGGGACGATTCCAAAACTGAAAGTGTTCGTGGCGGGCATGAAGCAGCAAATGGTTGAAGATTTTCAGACGGCGATCAAGGACGCCGGGTTGGTAGCGGATCACATCGTGCCCGGGATCATCGGCCCGGTGAACGCTTTTGAATTGTCGCTGCCCGAAGTCTTCACCACCGAATCGGTCGCGCTGGTGGACATTGGTTTCAAACATTCCTCGGTTTGCGTGGTGGATCGTGGTGAATTGGTCTTGAGCCGCACGGTCAACGTCGGCGGCGATAAATTGACGGCGGGCCTCGCCGAGGCGATGAACATCACCTACGCCGAGGCCGAGGGCATCAAGGTGGGCATGGCGCCGGAAGTCCAGGCCATGCTCGAAGCCCAGGTGCAACCGCTGGGCCGCGAACTGCGCGCGTCCCTCGATTTCTTTGAACATCAGCAGGACCGCCCCGTCTCGCAGATCTATGTCACCGGCGGCTCGGCCCGGTCGGAGATGATTTTGCAGATGTTGCACACGGAATTGATCGTGGATTGCAAGACGTGGAATCCGACGGCGTTTTTGCAACTGGCACTGTCCGGACAGCAGGCGGTGGAAATTGAACAGATTGGGCCGCAACTCACCGTGGCGATTGGCGCCGCGATGGCGGCCTTTTGAACGAAATTGAATTATGCCGATTCGCATCAATTTGCTGGCAGAGGCCAAGGCCGCGGAAGAATTGCGCCGGCACGATCCGGTCAAGCGCGTGATTTTTTTCGGGGCGCTGGCGGTGGCGCTGACGCTGGTCTGGAGCAGCTCGCTCCAGCTTGAAACCATGCTGGGCAGAAAAAGTGCGACCGACCGGCTGACGGAGATAGAAGCGCGCACCAATGAATTTCAACGCGTGCTGCTGGACCAGAAAAAAACCGCCGACGCGAAAGAAAAGCTGACTGCGTTGAAGACGATGACCAACAGCCGTTTTCTCGAGGGCAATCTGCTCAATGCGCTGCAACAGGTCAACGTGGACGGCGTACGACTAATACGGCTAAAGGTGGATCAGGATTATTTTCCCACGGCCGGCACCAAGTCGCAGACCACCAAAAATGGCGTCATCACGGGACGCCCCAGCACGGTGACGGAAAAAATCGTTGTCTGGCTTGACGCGCGGGATTCCAGCGCCAACCCGGGAGACCAGGTCAACAAATACAAGGAAGCCGTGGCCAATCAATCGTATTTCAAAACGACGCTGAACAAAACCAACGGGGTTCAATTGATCAATTTGTCGGCGCCGCAGGCCGGCACCGATGGCAAACCATATGTGTTTTTCACCTTGAAATGCTCTTTCCCAGATTACACCCGATGAAAAGGTTAACCAAAGAAAAACGGAATCAACTCATCACTGTCATTTTCGTCACGCTGGCGATACTGACACTGATTGGTTTTGGCCTGATCCGGCCCCAGTACGCGTCGCTTTCCAAGATCGCAAGGGACGTGAAAGCCGCGGACACCAAACTGCAAAACATCCGGCATGCCATCACCAATTCCGAAGCGATAGCCAACGACTGGAACGACGCGGCTTTTGCGCTGACCCGTGCCGAAGAAGACATGGCTTCCGGCGACCTTTATTCCTGGACCTATGACACCATCCGCCATTTCAAACAATCGTATCGGGTGGAAATCCCGGAAGTGGGCCATCCAATGATTGGCGACTCGGATTTGCTGCCGTCTTTTCCCTACAAACAAATCCGGTTTGAGATTGGTGGCACGGTTTACTATCACGACCTGGGCAAGTTCGTTGCCGACTTCGAAAACAACTTCCCCCATTCCCGGATGGTTCATCTGGTGGTTGAACCCGGAGCCGGTCCGGAAGGCAATAACGAGAAACTGGCATTTAAAATGGAGATCGTCTCCCTGGTGAAACCCAACCCATCCTGATCAAATGAACTGGTCCTTTAATTCCAGCAAAAGCGTGTTGGCTGCGTGGCTCGCGGCCGGGTTTATGATGGTGTTGCCAGCGGCGGCAGCCCCCGCCGCCCAACCCGCCGCGCCGGAGGTGGTGCTACGCTCGACCTTCGTCATGCCGAAAACCCCTGATGAAGGACGCGACCCGTTTTTCCCGAATTCCAACCGGCCGTATGAATCCGCGGTGGCCGCCCAACCCCATGTCGGTGACGTGTCATCGCTCGTTTTAAAAGGTATTTCCGGCTCGGAAAATCATCGGCTGGCCATCATCAACAATCACACCTTTGGCGTGGGCGACGAAGCCAACCTGGTCACTCCCCAGGGCACGATTCACATCCGCTGCGTTGAAATCAAGGCCGGCTCCGTGGTGATTGAAACCGGCGGACAGCGTCACGAATTGAAGTACTCACCCAACTCTTGAATCCCAAAAATGGACATGACCTTCCACATTCCCAGTCAATCCGCGGGGACCGATTTATTTCCCGAAAGGCCGCTTGCTGGCACGGAACCTTCTTATCTCATCGGGCGCAGCAAAACGGCAACCGCCAAAACGGACGACGCCACCAAAATTTTATAACGCATGTTTAACATGAAAACGAGTCGGAGCCAGACCGGAGACAAAGGTATGAAAACGAAAATATTAATCGCGACACTGTTGGGATGCCTTGTATTGCAG
>JBEKSU010000035.1:0-19885 GCA_049516755.1 Verrucomicrobiota bacterium
GCGGATTTCAAATTCGGCAATGACGACTGCTCGCGGCGGCTAGCAAAGGTTTCAGATTACGTCCGCGTAGTGCGAGAAAACCTGCTTTGGGCCAATGAACACAGCGAATTGATCGTCCGCCACCTGCTCATGCCGGAGCATGTCGAATGCTGCTGGCATCCGGTGGCGGAATGGCTGGCGGCGGCATTGCCCGGCGTCAAAGTGAATTTGCGTTCCGGCTTCTGGCCGGCGTGGCAGGCGGCGCGGCATCCTGAATTGCGCGGAACGGTTTCAACGGTGGAAAGCGCCCGGGCGATTGACCTCGCGCAGCGCCTGGGTTTGAATTTGGTACCATGAAAAAGCATCGCTCCAAAAAAAGTAGTACCTTACGCGGCAAAGTGCGCAGCGTGACTCTGCTCCCGACTCCCTCTCCCCGCCCGAGCGGGGAGAGGGCCGGGGTGAGGCGATTTGGTCTAAAAAAAACGGCCTCCTCACCCCGACCCTCTCCTCCTTTGGGGAGGAGAGGGAGAAAAATGGGGCGGTGCGCTGATGTGCCCCCGGGCAAGGACCAGGTGAGCGAGCTTCTAATTTTGCCGGACGGTCGGATCTTGGTCCACAATCTGACCCAGCCCTTCGCCGATCTGCTGCATGAACTGAATCCCGACGACGAGCAGATCTCATCGCGCGTCTTGCATCATTCACTGCCCTTGCGTGAACCCGGTAGGGCTGACCTGCTGGTCCAGCCCAGCGGCGCAGCAGCGCCGCCCTACCAAGTCAAAGGCATAATTCCGGAATCATTCTAATATCCTATGAACTTTCAAACTGAAATCGAAACCCTCATCCGCGCCCGTTATCCGATCCTCTACATCATCACGAACGAGGAAATGCGAGTGCAGAACCTGCTGGTGGAAATCGCCGCCAAACGGCAGAAAAAGGTGTTCGAGTGGACCTACAGCAACGGCATCGTCCCGGCCGGGACCAACATTCAGTCGCAGAAAAACCGCAACGCCGCCACCAAGGACCCGCTCGCGGCGCTGGACCAGGTCATCGAACAGGTGGAGCCGGCGATTTTTCTGTTCAAGGATTTTCATCCGTTTCTGTCGAAAAACAATTACGCCATCATCCGGAAACTCAAAGACATCGCATTGCACCTGAAAAACAGCTTCAAAACCATCGTGCTCATTTCGCCGGTGATGGAAATTCCTGCCGAATTGGACAAGGAAATCACGGTCATCAACTTTCCCCAACCGACCCGGGAAGACCTCGGTGAAATGCTCGATAAAATCATCGCCGAAGTCAGCGACCAGAAACAGATCCAGGTGGACCTCGACGGCGAAGGCCGGGAGCGGCTGCTTCAGGCGGCCATGGGCCTGACGCTGGGTGAGGCGGAAAATGTGTTTGCCAAAATCATCGTCCAAGGGGGCCGCCTGAGCGGTGAAGATGTAAACGAGGTCTTTGCCGAAAAACAGCAAATCATCCGCAAAAGCGGGCTGCTGGAATATTATGCCGCCAGCGAGGATTTCTCCAACGTCGGCGGCCTGGCGGTGCTCAAGGACTGGTTGAACAAGCGCGCGGTGGCGTTCACCAACGAGGCGCGCGCCTTTGGCCTGCCCGCGCCGAAGGGGATTTTGCTGCTGGGCGTGCAAGGTTGCGGCAAAAGCCTTTGCGCCAAGGCGGTCTCCCGGCTGTGGCAGTTGCCGCTGCTGCGGTTCGACATGGGCCGGATGTTCGGCAGCTTCGTCGGGTCATCGGAAGAAAACGTGCGCCGGGCCATCGCCGTCGCCGAATCGGTGGCGCCGGCAATCCTCTGGGTGGACGAGATCGACAAGGCGTTTGCCGGCTCGCAAAGCTCCGGCGCGACCGACGGCGGCACGACGGCGCGCGTGTTTGGCACTTTTCTGACCTGGCTTTCGGAAAAAAGCGCGCCGGTGTTTGTGGTGACGACGGCCAACGACGTCTCGCAACTGCCGCCGGAGCTGCTGCGCAAGGGACGGCTGGACGAAATTTTTTACGTGGACCTGCCGAGTGAAGAAGAACGCGAGGAAATATTCCGGATTCACCTGGCCAAGCGCGGCCGCGACCCGAAAAATTTCGACCTGGCAGCCCTGGTCGCCCGAAGCAAGGATTTCAGCGGCGCGGAAATCGAGGAGGCCATCAACAGCGCCCTCTATGACGCATTTTATTCCAAACAGGAAATATCGACGGAACATGTCCTGACCGCGCTGGCTCAAACCGTGCCGCTGGCCAAAACCATGGACGAAAAAATCAGCCACTTGCGCAATTGGGCCGAGGGTCGCGCCCGCCATGCCAGCCGGCCGCGGACAGTGAAATGAAGGCGGGGCCGGCGGGCGACATGTAGAAAAACATTGGTTTTTAATGCCGGGCTTTGTTAGACCACTTGACAGACGAGCCATCCGGCCGTGAACCCGGTCGGCCAATTGCAAATGACCGCAGCATGGAAGATAAAATGGGCTGGAACGCCTTCAGCGAAGGCGTCCTGGTTGAATTGGCGTTTATCATGAGCCGGTTTGTCAATCTTGAGTTCGGTGACGAGTCCGAAAACCAGTCGCAATCAAAAGAAAAAACGCTGGTAAAGGACGAGGCGTATTATGTCAACGAGGCGAGCACGGCGTTTGAAACTGGAAATTTTGAGCAGGCATTGCGGTTTTACTCAAAAGTCCTGGAATTCAATCCACAGAATGCCGCCGCGTGGACCGGGCAGGTGCGCATGTTGATCGAGCTGGGCGAATTTCGCGAAGCGAAGCTCTGGGCCGACAAGGCGCTGGAACGTTTCCCCAACGAGCCCGAACTGCTCGCCGCCAAGGCCGTGGCGCTGGGCCGCAGCGGCGATTTGCAGGGGGCAATGGCGTTTTCAGACGCCTCCATCGAGGAACGCGGCGACACGCCCTACGTCTGGCTCGCGCGGGGCGACGTGATGCTCGCGCGCAAGGAACAACGGGCGGATTATTGCTTTGAGAAGGCATTGCTGCTCGCACCCCAGGACTGGTTCACCGCCTGGCTGGCGTCGCGGATCCGGTTTTATTACGAACAATTCGTGCTTGCGTTGAAGCTGCTGCAACAAGCCATCGAATGGAACACCGGCCATTTTCTTTTATGGCTTGAACTGGGCCAATGCCAGCAGGCGCTCGGTTTGATTGGCCCGGCCAAAAATTCGTTCTTGCAGGCGCAACAATTGAACCCGCTTTCCCGCGAAGCCGGCCTGGCACTGATCCGGCTATCCCAAAAAGGGCTTTGGGCACATCTGCGCGGCTGGGGGCGGCAACTTTTCAACCGATGAGCACAAAAAACCTGAATCACCTCTTGTCCGCCGCCAATGAATTCGACGCCTCCGATCTGCATCTGGTGGCCGGAGTGCCGCCCGCGTTTCGCGTCAACGGCGAAATCATCATCGCCGATGAGGACGCGCTGACCGAGGACGAAATCACCGTCATGGCCGACAGCCTGCTGAACGAACAGCAGAAGAAAAAATTCGGGGAGGAATGGGAGCTTTGCATTTCCCTGCTGCACAGCGTGGCGGGGCGCGTGCGCGCCACGTTTTACCGGCGCAACGGACACCCGGAAATGAGCTTCCGCTTTTGCGGCGACAAGGTGGCCGCGCGCGAAGAACTCGGCCTGCCGGAGAAAATCGATGATCTGGCGCGCAAACCGAACGGACTGGTCCTGATCACCGGCCCGACCGGCGCGGGTAAAACGACGACGCTCAATTACATGGTCAACCTGATCAACAACGAGCGTCGCTGCAAGATCGTCACGATTGAGGACCCGATTGAATTCGTTCATGAAAACCGGCGCGCCATTGTGGTGCAACAGGAGGTGCTGACCGATGTGCATTCCTTCAATCGGGCGCTCATCCACGTGTTGCGCCAGGACCCGGATGTGATTGTCGTGGGCGAAATGCGCGATCCCGAGGCCATTGCCACGGCCCTGACCGCAGCCGAAACGGGACACCTGGTGCTGGCCACCATGCATTCGCCGAGCGTTTCGCACGCCATCGAGCGCATCGTCGGCGTTTTCGAGGGAAGCGCCCAGCGGCAGGTCATCATGCAGTTGTCCAACGCGCTGCAAGGAATCATTTCCCAGGACCTGCTGCCGGCGGCGGACCGCACCCGCCGGGTTCTGGCATATGAAATGGTCGTTGCGAACGGGGCCGTGCGGAATTTGATCCGGGAAAACCAGCTTCACCAGCTGGAAAACATGATCCAAACCGGACGCAAGGAAGGAATGGTGCTCATGGACAATTGCCTTTACGACCTGTACTGCAAATGCGCCATCACCTACGACACCGCCATCAGCCGGGCCCACCACCCGGAGCACATCATCCGGGAAAAATCCCGGAACGCTTAGAGCATTGTCACAAATCATGTAGCGTTTGGATAAGTTTCCGGGAAAAGCGGAGGAGGGCCGCCGCAGTCCAAGACGCTGGCGCGAAAAACTGCGACTTTCGTAAACGCGAAGCGTCTTGGAGTACTCCAGCCCTCTGGAGCTTTATTAGGTGAAGCTGCGGGTGTCTATGTCAACCTGTACGCTATATCTTTTACAGAAACGCTCTAAATCCCCGGCTCAAGCAAAAACGCCGGGTGTGATGCCCGGCGTTCATGAAAAAGGATTGGCTCGAAACCTGGTTCAAGACCCTGATTGTGTTTGTAATTGCAGTGCGATTTCAGTGCTAAGCTGGGCAGCGAGGTCAATGTTCTTATTGTGCCAGGTATTTGTGCGGGTTTGCACGATGACTGAGGTGATATTGGAATCCACCGCTTCGACCCGCACCCAGACCTTGCACTGATCCACCTGGCCCAGAAACGAGCGCACGGCATTGGTGGTGTCATGTGGTATGTATTCCGTGACGACAGTTCCATCATTTTGGACGACCCGTATTGCCGCCTGATAAACCTGATCCAAGGAGCGCTGAAAACGCTGTTCGACATTGTCCTTGCCGAATGAAACCGTCGCCGTGTGCGTGTCACTCACCGTTTTGACACAACCGGCGGTGATTATGGCCATTCCGACAACCGCCGCAAAAATTTTTGTTTTCATATTAGGGACAATCCAATCGAAAAAGTCGTCCGCGTCAAGCACGATCGCATTTTGCGTGGCTCGACAAGTGTGTCAATAAATGCGAGTTTGGAACCGTGTCTGACAACAAGCTGGAACAACTTCGCAACATGCTGCGCGCCTGCGGCTCCTGCCTCGTGGCGTATTCCGGCGGCGTGGACTCGGTGTTCCTCGCCCGCGTGGCGCATGACGTCCTCGGCGACCGCGCGCTGGCGGTGATTGCCGATTCCCCAAGCCTCCCGCGGCGCGAATTGCAGGAGGCGCTCGAAATCGCCGCCAAATTCCAATTCCCCGTCCGCGTCGTGCAGACGGCGGAATTTGAAAATCCCGATTATCTCTCGAATCCGGCCAACCGCTGCTATTTCTGCAAGCACGAGTTGTTCGGGCAACTGGCGCCAATTGCGCGCGCCGAAAAATTCGCGGTGATTGCCTACGGCGAAAACGCCAGCGACATCGGCGATTTCCGCCCGGGCGCACAGGCAGCGGCGGAATTTCAAGTGCGCGCGCCGCTCAAGGAGGTCGGTCTGACGAAATCGGAAATCCGCGAGTTGTCGGCCCGGCTCGGATTGCCGACGGCGGACAAGCCGCAAATGGCCTGTCTCAGTTCGCGCATCCCCCAGGGCGAGCCGGTGACGCCGGAAAAACTGGCGATGATCGAGGCGGCGGAAAACGTGCTGCGCGACCTGGGATTTCACGACGTGCGGGTCCGGCACCATGAATTGCGGAGTGCGGAGTTCGGAATGCGGAATGATAACAGAGCCGCCTCCGACGCGCAAAACTCCTCACTCCGCATTTCGCATTCCGCACTTTATCTGGCCCGCATTGAGCTTGGACCGATGGAAATCCCGCGTTTTTTGGGGAGCGGTGTCATGACCAAAGCGGCCGAAGCGCTGAAAAAAATCGGCTACGCGCATGTGACGCTGGACTTGCTGGGCTACCGGCGGGGGAGTTTGAATGAGAAACCGGATGCACGGTTCAGGGAAGGCAAAACGTGAAACGCGGGGCGTAAAACGTGAAACTTTCGGGCGGAACCGGTTTTTAACTACCAGCATATGCCGCAGTTTTCCTACAGGGCGCGCCGCCGCAGCGGCGAATTGGTGGAGGGCGTTTTGGACGTGGCCGACCGCTCGGCGGCGGTCACGCAAATCGAACGCCTCGGACTTTTCCCCGTCGCGGTGGACACGGCCAAAGCCGGCGCGGTGAACGGCCCTCAACGCGCGGGAAAAGGCATGGATTTGATGGCGTTCCTGCCGCCGGCGCTGCGTGCGCAGCTCCAACAAAAACGCAAACCGAAGCTGCAGGAGCTGGCCACGTTCACGCAACAACTGGCAAATCTGATCCAGTCCGGCATGCCGCTGACGGTGGCGTTGAACAGCATGACGCACCTGGAGTCGAAGGGCATTTCCGCCGAAGTCAGCCGCGAATTGAAGCAGGAAGTGACGGAGGGCAAGGGTTTGTCCGATGCGATGGCAAAACAGCCGCGGGTGTTTTCGGACCTGTATGTCAACATGGTGCGCGCGGGCGAGCAGAGCGGTTCGCTGGTGGAGGTGTTGCGGCGCATGGCGAACCACTTCCAGCAATTTGCCGAGGTGCAGGCGAAATTCTCCTCGGCGCTGATTTATCCGGCGATGGTGTGTTGCGTCGGCGCGGGCATCGTCGCGTTCTTCATGTTCTTCATGATGCCGCGGTTCATGGTGATTTTCAACGGGTTCGGCGTCGAACTGCCATTGCCGACGCGCATGTTGATGGGATTCAGCAATTTTCTCCGCGCTTACTGGTGGCTGCTCGGCCTGCTCATCATCGTGGCGGTCATTTTGTTCAAACGCTTTCAATCAACGGTGGAAGGCGCGCGGATGCTGGATGAATGGAAATTGAAGGCGCCGGTGTACGGCAAGGTGATGCGATTGAATCTGTTCGGGCAATTCGCGCGGACGCTGGGGACGCTGCTCCAAAACGGCGTGCCGGTGCTCACCGCCTTGAAAATCACCGAGCAGGTCATCGCCAACCGCATCCTCAAGGAAGCCATTGCCAAGACGCGCGACGCGGTCACGGACGGCAAGACGCTGGCGCAACCGCTGGAGCAATGCAAAATCTTCCCCCAATTGATGGTGGACCTGGTGCGCATTGGCGAGGAAACGGGCGACGTGCCCGGGGCGCTGAACAATATCGCCGGCACGTACGAAAACGAACTGCAAATCGCCCTGCGCGTGGTGACGAACCTCATCGAGCCCATCCTCATCATCATGATGGCGCTCATCGTGGGTTTCCTGCTGATCAGCATTTTGCTGCCGCTGTTCCGGCTGATTTCACAAATTCACTCCTGAGCCCTGTGATGAAAACGGCGGACGCCAGAACAACCAATCCGCGGTGCGCGTTCACCTTGATCGAAATCATGGTCGTCGTGGCCATCATCGGACTCATTGCGGCCATGAGTGTTCCTTCCATCCTCCAAACCTTTCGCAAGGAGGGCATGCGCAAGGCGGTGAGTGACATCATGGATCTGTGCAGCGACGCGCGCACCCAGGCGATTTACAGCGGCCAGCCCGCCCAGATCGTTTTTTATCCGGCGGAAAAACGGATGGAACTGGCTGGTGCGTCAGCGGGCTCATCACCGGCACCGCCGACAAAAGGCGCCCGGTCGGTGACGTTGCCGGCCGACGTGGATATTGCCATGCTCGACATCGAAATGATTGACCGCGGCGGACAGGAGAAGACATGGGTGAACTTCAACCCCAATGGCACCTGCGAAGAATTGACGCTGGTGCTGCATTGCGGCGACGAATGGCAGAAAATCACGCTGGAATATTCCACCGCCCTGGCCTCGGTCGGCCCGGTGACCAGATGAAGACGGAATTCAAAAACGGCAGGCGGCGCGGATGCAAACAACGGGCGTTTTCGCTGCTGGAAGTGATGATCGCCATCGGAATTTTTTTCATGGCCGTCTTTGCGATTTTGGGACTGGTGTCCAGCTCGCTCGAGAATGCGCGCCGGCTGCAGCGCCCCATCGTGAACGCCGGCCCGGTCGCCGGCTTTCTGTTGCACACCAACCTGATCGAAGGCATTCGGGAATATCCCCTTGATGATTTCCTGGGCAATGCTTACAGAGGTTACCGGGTGACGACTGACACGCATGAAATCGAATCGAACCATTGGTACCAGGTGGACTTTATTGTGCAAAGCCCCGACCGCGGCCAACCGGTCATCTCAAAAATGACCGTGATGTATTACAGCCCCCACTCGCCGGCGGGCAGCCTTGAAGGAGCAACGGTCGCAAAATGAAATTGAAAGACAAATCCCGGCGTGGCGCATTCACGCTGATCGAAATCATGGTTGCCTTCGCGATTTTCGGCATGATCGTGGCGGCGATTTATTCGACGTGGGTGCTGATCTTGAAGTCATCCCGCGTCGGGCAGGAGGCCGCCGCGCAAATCCAGCGCGAACGCATCACCGTGCGGACAATCGAAGACTCGCTCACCTGCATCCAGTCATTTCAGGCGTCCATGAAGTATTACAGTTTTGTCGTCCAAAACGGCGACCAGCCGGTGCTGAGTTTCGCGGCGCGGCTGCCGGCGCTTTTTCCACGCAACGGCCGCTTTGGTGATTTCAACCTGCGGCGGCTGACGTTCACCGTCGAAACGGGGAAGGATGCGGAAAAGGATCTGGTGCTGCGGCAGAACCCGATCCTCATGGAGGTGGATTCGGATGAGCAGGCGTATCCGCTCGTGCTGGCACGCGACGTGAAAAATTTTACCATTGAATGCCTGGACACCAACAAGGGATGGGTGACCGAATGGGATGATACCAACTCCATCCCGCAACAGGTGCGCTACACTCTTGTGGCGGGCGGCAGCGGATCGGGCTGGGCGATTACGAACGTCGTGACGATGCAGTCCATTACGATGCCAGCCGTTGTGCAAACTCCAAGCGGCGGTGCCGGCGGCGGCGGTGGCAACAATCTTAACAATCCCGGCAACGGCGGCAGCGGTGGTGGCCAAGGAAATCAAGCCGGCCAATCCGGCCAAAATGGTGGCAGAACACCAGGAGGTTACCCCAGATGAAAACGACCTCCCGCCACAGCTCCGACGGGATTGCGCTGATCATGGTGATGTGCGCGATCGTGGTGTTGTCTGCCCTGGCGGCAGGTTTTGCGCTGTCCATGAAAGTGGAAACCCGCCTCGCGCAATACGCGAATTCCGAGGAACAACTCCTTTGGCTGGGCACCTCCGGAGTGCAACGTGCGTGCTGGATTTTGTCGCAGCATCCGCCGGGGGAATCCTTCGATTCGCTGAACCAAAAATGGGCCGGGGGAACCGGCAGCCTGGGCGAATCCAACAGCGTGCTGTCGTCTGTCTCGCTCGACAATTATCCGGTTGGCGACGGAACGGTTTCGATCAAAATCATCGACCTCGAACGCTACGCCAACATCAACACCGCCACCGCCGCGACGCTTCAACAGGCGCTCACGTACATGGGGGTGGATGCCAATGAAATTTCCGTCGTCTCCGATTCGATTTTGGACTGGATTCAGCAGGGGGTTGGTCCGCGGGTGGCCGGTGCGAAGAGCGATTATTACCAGGGCCTGCCCGTGCCTTACTATGCCAAAGAAGCGCCGATTGACGACCTGTCCGAACTGTTGCTCGTGAAGGGAATCTGGGACCATCCGGAGATCTACTGGGGTGGCGCCGCGACGAACCACGTGCCCGCCGTATTCCAGCACAAACTCGGCCTCGGCACGGCGCCAGGGCAGATTCCTGATTATCCGTTCGGCTTGACGAACCTTTTCACTCCGTTTTCCAACGGAAAAATCAACGTCAACACCGCTGATAAAAACGTCCTGACAATGATTTTTGGCGGGGACGATGCCGCCGCCGTCACGGCCGACGCCATCATCAAACAACGCGCCGGGCCCGACGGCGTGGACGGCACGGAAGACGACATGCCCTTCAGCGACCCCGGGCAATTGACAGGCTTTGGAATCAAGGATACGTCGGCTTGCGACGTGCGCAGTTCCACTTTTGAGGTCCACGTCACCGCCCAACTTGGCGACTTTAAACGCGAGTATGTCGCCATCCTCGCCCGCACTTCGGGAACGGACTTTCAAGTCGTGAGCTTTTACTGGAAGTGATTTAATCAGCGGTGATCCCTGCCCGTCGCCGCACCGTCCGTCATTCAGGGAGCACCTGCACAAATCGGTGTTGAATTTGCCGAACCGCCCGCTATTGTTTCGCCATGCACCGGCTTTTGGTGATCTGGCTTCTGCTCGGCTCGCTTTCGGCTGCGTTCGCGGCCGACGCCGTGAGCGGCCAGGTCGTCAAAGTCCTGCCGCTGTTCCTCGACCTCAAGAGCCGCGATGCGGTTTCGCCAAGTCTTTACGACCGCGACGCCTATCAGGCCTATCTGCGCCAGCACACCAACGAAATTTCCGCCGTCCGCTTCGATGTTTTATGGAAAGCGTCGAACGCCAAGGGCGCAAAATTGAAATTGCGGGTTGAACTCCGTGGGGTTGGCCCAGGCGGTTTGCCGCGCCAAACCATGCTGGAACAGCCCGTCACGCCCGGATATTTCCGGCGCTGGACTTCGTTGACTTTGGGTGGCGCGGATTATAAAAGTTCCGGCGAACTCGTCGCGTGGCGCGCCACCCTGTGGTCGAATGACCAGCTGCTCAGCGAGCAAAAATCATTTTTATGGTGAATCGCGCGGAAGAATACTGTAGCCGCCGAGGTAACGAGGCGCAGAGCGTTTCCTCTGGTCCTTCCGCCTCCTCACGTCGGCGGCTACGAACGCGGCAGGCATTTCCATGGTAGCCATCAAGATAATTTGCGTTTGCGGCCAGAAATACGCCTTCAACGTCTATCCGGTGAATGGCCGGATGCCGGCACCCATCCAATGTCCCGTTTGCGGCATGGACGGCACCGCGGTTGCCAATGAAGCCATCGCGCGCGCCCTCAATAATCCGGCGGCAATAAGAGGCAAAAATAACAACTGGAAATGGTGGCAACGCCTCCTGGCCGGATGGCGTGGCTCACGGCGGATGGCATTCAACGGTACCGCGGGAAGCGAACTGCCGGTTCCAGCCGACGACGTCTGGCGGCAACGTGCGCTCATGGCGGAACTGCGGGCGGAGCAGGCCCAGGCGGCCATCGGCGCCAGCCTCGCGCCCCATCTCGCGCAGGCGATCAAGGAAGCACTGGTTCAGGAACTGGCTGTCCAGCGCAAAGAACTGCTTCAGGCGCAGCAAATCGCCGCCGCGGAAATCGCCCAATTGACGCACCACCTGGACGAATTGCGGGCGCCCATCCAGGAACGGCTGCGCTCTTATGAAATGCGAATTCAAGAACTGGAAAAAGAGCTCGCCGCCAAAAACGAGGAAAATCGCGAGCTGCTGAAACTTAAAATTGACATGTTGCGCCGCCAGCTTGAAGTCGAAAGCACGCGCAACCGGATGGAATTCAACTGAGGCTACGCGGCGGCCTTTTCATCCGGCGCTTTCTTCTCCTGCGTGCGCAAGGCCTGTTCGTAACAGTGCAGCGCCTCGTCATAACGCGCCATGCGGTTGAACAGGCCCCCCTTGTGAAGATAGGCGATGGTCATTCCACCGTCCGCTTCAATCGCGTGGTCGTAACAGGCAACGGCCTCGTCCAGCTGGCCCAACTTCTCGAGCGCGCCGCCCTTTTTGACCAGCGCATCGGCATGTTTCGGATGCAGTCCCAGCGCCACATCAAAACATTCCAGCGCCTTCTGCGGCTCATTGGCGACCAGCAGCGACTGGCCTTCGGCGAGCAGGTTGGCGACACACTCATCGCGGTCGCTCGAAATCTTCGGCGCTCCATTCGTTTCGTGAACAGCGGCCGAAGTGGCGGCGGCTGAAGTGGTTTCGTTCAGCGGGGCGAGCGTGGCCTGCTTCAACTCCAGGATGCGTTTCTCCAGCTGATCCACCATGTTGAACAGCCGCGCGTTCGATTGCTCCACGCTGGCGCCGGCCATCAACGAAGGCGATATGCGGCCGTTGCCCAGGCCAAAATCCGGCGGGCGCAGCGAGGACAATTCCACGAGTCGCGCGACGGTGCGCCACTGCAAATAAGCCATCACCAACACGACCAGCAGACCAACCGTTCCGAAGGCACCCGCCAGAATCAGCATGAATTGCTGCATTTTCTGCATCGTTTCAACCTCGCTCACGCGTTGGGCGGCGATGACCTGTTGCAAAGCCTCGATGCGCGCGGCCATGTCGTCGGCGTTGCGCTTGGCGGCCGCCTCGGCCTGTTGACGGTTGCGCTCAATGGCCAGTTGGGTGTCGTGAAGCTGCTCCTGTATCTGAAGATAGCCGTTGATCTGGGTTTGCACCGTGACGCCCGCCGCTTCTGACGAGGAAAGGGCGTTCGTTTCAGCGGCAAAAACCCGCGCACCGAGAGTCAAACCCGCGCAAACAATCAGAAAATTCAGACGAAGCATGGCATTCATAACATCTCGCGCGAGACTGACCCGTCAACCTGTCTATGTCAAGCATGTGGCCGGCTGACTTGTTCGCAATTTATCACCAAGCTGTCCACTGGGGCCGGGCCGGGTTTTGTGCCGGCGGGGAATCCGGCCGCACCGGTCATTCCTTCTTCAAATCAAATTCCAGCCGCGTGCGCGAGCCGGTCTGAACGTTGCGGATTTCCATCTCCTGAAGCTCCCACTGGCCGTTTACTTTTTTGAAGGATTTCGGCTCGAATTCCTTGAGCAGCTTGCCCTGCGCGTCATAAGCCTCGGCCTCCAGGATGCCGCCGGTTTCCGTGTCAATCCACGACAACACCCGCGAATAGCCGTTGGTGGAAGGATTGGGATTCGTGCTTTCCAACAGCGTGTAAGCCCGGCCGCGTTTCAAGTTCGTGGTATTGGGCAGAACTTTCTGCTCCGGCCAGTGGAAAAATTCCAGACCGAGGTCCACCGCCCAGAAATCCGAACCCGAGAAGGGATGAACCCAAGCTGTACCCGACCAGTGCGCCTCAGCTGAATCGGATCGTGCAGGATTGATCCGGGCGCCGTTATAGGAGTGATTGTTCCACAGGTATTCGTTCTCCCACCCGTCGTCGTGAATGATCCTGAGATAATTACCGTCGGTGAAACCGTCGCTGTTGGTCCGGATGGTCTCGCAAACCTGTTGCCAGTTGGTCGGCGTGAGACTGACAGTGCTGCGCAGGGAAAATTCCACGGTCTGGTTCCTGGCCGGCCGGATCTTCAGGACGCACGTCTGGACGTAATTGGTGGCGGGACGCTGTTCGTAAAGTCCGACCAGTTGCCGGGCCAGTTCACGTCCCTTGATTTCGGCATCGGTCAAATTTTTCGCGGCTTGCGCCATTAGACCCGCCGCAAAAAATAAAATTGCCACAATCAACGGTAGGGCGGCGCTGCTGCGCCGCCAAAAATCAAGGCCGCGCAGCAGCGCGGCCCTACCGGTTTGGATTTTATCGCCGGTCATTTCATTATTTCGCCTCCAGCGCCAGCCGGAGAACGTCGGCAATGTGTTGGACGAAATGGACCTTGAGCCGGGCACGAACCTCCGCCGGCACGTCGAGCCAGTCGGATTTGTTTTGTTCCGGCAAAATGATTTCCTTGATGCCAAACCGCGACGCGGCCAGCACCTTTTCCTTGATGCCGCCGACGCGCAATACCCGGCCGCGCAGGCTGATTTCGCCGGTCATCGCCAGCCGGAAACGCACACGCTTTTTTGTCAGCAGCGACGCCAGTGCCGCGACAATCGTCACGCCCGCGCTCGGCCCATCCTTCGGCGTCGCGCCGGCGGGCACGTGGATATGAATGTCGAATTTGTTGTAATCGCTCAAATCCAGTTCGAGCAATTTGGCCTGGCTTCGCAAATAACTCATGGCCGTCTGCGCGCTTTCCTTCATCACTTCGCCCAGCGAACCGGTCAGCATCAGATTGCCCCGTCCGCGCATCCGCGTGGCTTCAATGAACAGAACATCGCCGCCGAACGGCGTCCACGCCAGCCCGGTGGCGATGCCGGATTCGGTGATTTTCTCCGCTGTTTCCGTAACGAACGGCGCGTGGCCCAAAAAGTCCTTCAAATTTTCGGCCTCCAGCCTGACCGTGGCCGCCCGGCCGTTCTGGGAAATGATCTTGCGCGTGGCCTTGCGCGACAGCGCGGCGATTTCGCGTTCCAACTGCCGCACCCCGGCTTCGCGGGTGTATTCGCGGATGAGTTTGCGCAGGGCGGAGTCGGCGAACTTCACATCCTTCCGCGTGAGGCCGTGCTCCTCGATCTGGCGCGGGACGAGATAACGTTTGGCGATTTGCAATTTCTCGGACTCGGTGTAGCTGGGCAGTTCGATCACCTCGAGCCGGTCGCGCAACGCGGGATGAATCGGCTCCAGCCAGTTCGCCGTGGTGATGAAGAGCACCCGCGAAAGATCGAAAGGCAGGTCGAGGTAATGGTCGGTAAACGTGTGATTCTGCGCCGGGTCGAGCACTTCCAGCAGCGCCGCCGCCGGATCGCCGCGAAAATCCGCGCCGACCTTGTCCAATTCGTCCAGCAAAATGACCGGGTTGCGGCTTTCGATGCGGCGCAGCGTCTGGATGATGCGTCCGGGCATCGCGCCGACGTACGTGCGCCGGTGGCCGCGAATCTCGGCTTCATCGCGCATGCCACCCAGGGAAATGCGCGCGAACTTGCGTCCGAGCGCGTCCGCCACGCTTTTGCCGAGGGAGGTTTTGCCCACGCCTGGCGGGCCGACCAGGCAAAGAATCGGTCCTTTGATTTGCTTGCGGCGTTTGATGACGGCGATGAATTCGAGCAGCCGGTCCTTGACCTTGGCCAGGCCGAAATGTTGCTCGTTCAAAATCCGCGCGGCCGCCCTCAAATCCAGCTTGTCCTCGGTGGACTTCTCCCACGGCAAACTCAAAATCCAGTCGAGATAATTTCGCCCGACGGCGTATTCAGCGGCGGCGGGCGGCGTCTGCTGGAGGCGTTCGAGTTCCTGCTCGGCGGCCTTGCGCGCCTCGTCGGGCATGGGCGTCTGCTCGATTTTTTCGCGCAGCGATTTGGTTTCGCCCAGACCGGATTCGCCTTCGCCGAGTTCGCGCTGGATGGCGCGCAATTGTTCGCGCAGGAAAAAATCACGCTGCGTCTTGGCGATGGAAGACGCGACGTCGTTTTGGATTTTTGAACTGAGCGTCAACACCTCCTGCTCGCGGTTGAGCAGGGGCAGAAGTTTCTGCAGCCGCTCGCGGACGGAGATGGTTTCGAGCAGCTTCTGCCGGTCTTCGAGGCTGAGATTCAGATTCGCGGCGATAAGGTCGGCGAAATGGCCGGGATGCTCGGTGTTCAGCGCGGCGACCTTGACCTGGTCCGAAAGCGCGCTGGACATCCGGGCGATTTCCTCGAATTGCCGGTGCGCGTTGCGCAACATGGCCTGCAACTCTACGGAATCCTCCGTTTCATCCCGCAGCAATTCGTAACTCGCGCGCAAATACGGGGCCGGCAGCGCGTACTTGATTATGCGGATGCGCCACAAACCCTCGACCAGCACGCGCGCGGTGCCGTCGGGAAATTTCACCATTTTGGACAGGCGCGAAACGCAGCCGACCTCGTACAAATCCTCCGGCAAGGGTTCGGCGATTTCGGGTTTGCGCTGCAGCACCGCGGCGAACAAACGGTCGCCCGCGACGATGTCATCTATCAATTTCAGGCTCGGCCCGGTTTCGACGAGCAGTGGCACCACCGCCCCGGGAAAAATCACGATGTCCGACAGACCGAGGATGGGCAGGTTTTCCGGCAAGGAACGCGACGAGATCCGGGGCAGAGCGTCCGATTTTTCGGCGCCGCCCAGAATGCTGACAAATTCTGTTTCCGGCGATGTCATCGTCGTTTCCATTTATACAGTTAGATGCCGGCGCACGGGAAAAGATTCATGCGCGGCCAGGCTAATTTCCTTCGGCAATTGGAACTTTCGTGCTTTTGGTGTGCAATTGGTGTGCCACCGGCACGTCAATTCGTAGAAAACCGTTCACATAGATCGCCTTGGCCTGGCTGAGGTCGTAATCCGCAGGCAGCTCGAGCACGCTTTCGAACGGTCCGTAGCTGATTTCCATGACCAGAAAATTGCATTTGTGCGCCCGGCAAACGTCCGGCCGGCTGCCGCTGATGCGCAGACGATGGCCTTCGACGGTGATTTCCAGATTTTCACTCTTCATCCCGGCCAGTTCCACCTTGATGACCAGGCCGGTGTCGGTGGTGTAAACATCTGTGTTCGGAATCCAGCGGCCACTGGCCGCCCCCCCGCGCCCGCCTACCGCCGAGCTGCGGGGAATAAAATGCATTGTGGAACTCACTTTGGTAACAGCCATGATGAAAGATAATATCCTATAAAGCCCTCATTCGCAAGTATTCCGGGTTCACTTCATTTTAACCACCACTTCGGGCCGTTCGCCCTTGCGCGCGTGAAAGACAATCGAACCTTTCGTCTCCGACTGCCCGCTCGCCGAACAACCGCAATGCGTGTCGCGCTCAAAACTGAATTTGCGCCGGCGAAGACGTCCCCACAAAAACAACCCGGCGACCGAAGCCACAATCGCCAGCGAAACGGCCTGTTGCCAATTCATGTTGCCAACATACGCGCAAAAGCAGTTCGCGCAACCGATTTTCAAAGCATTCTCGATCTTAATCAAAATCCGCGAGCCCCTATAAAACTGGCGTAGCGGCTCCCCGGCAGAGAGCCGCATCTATAATTTCCATGGAAAATGCGGCGGTCTGCCGACCGCCACTACGACGGATTGTTTTTCAGCGTTGAATTTCCGGCACGCGCCTTTACGCTGCGCCCATGTCCGCTCCATTCCAGCATCCGCACCGCGTCAGCTACGCCGACTGTACCGTTGGCAACCACGTTTATCACTCGCGCTATCTCGACTGGCTCGAAGCCGCGCGCGGCGAATTCATTCGCTCCCTCGGCGCAACGGTTTTGCAATGGCAGGAACGCGACGTTATTTTTCCCGTCATTGAAGCCCGCCTGCGTTACAAATCGCCGGCGCGTTACGATGACCTGCTGGCGATTGAAGTCTGGCCGGCACTTATCGAGCGCGTGCGGTTGAATTTCGGCCATCGCATTATCAACCAGGACGGCAAACTCATTCTGGAAGCCGAAACCTTCCATGCCTGCTCCAGCACGACCGGAAAACCCAAACGCCTGCCGGAGGAACTGGCTGAAAAATTGAAGCCGTATTTGAGTGAGGCGATTGTGGCGGATACAAAGAGGAAGAAATGAAAACTAACAATCCAATGCCGCCAGTCATATCAGCGGAAACGGCGGTGAGGGTTCAAATCGTAATGGATGCGAAAGGTCGGAAATGAAATTCAAAAAAACGTGGGTTATGATAGTTATGGTAGTTTTGACATTATTGGTTCTCCGGGACGTTGTTAACCAAATGCATACTGGAAGTGGGGTCACTGGCAGCACGTGGGGGCTTGGATTCGGGGTTCTTTGGGGTAGTTACGAGTTTCTGTGGAAGAAAAAATCAAATTAAGGCACTACCTCTTTTTGTTCCGTCTTGCGCCGCCCTTTCGCCTTTGCGACAATTCAGTGGCGGGCGCCAAAACGAAGTGGAGGTTTGTGTTTGACGCTCGCCCTCATCCTGACCTTCTCCCCCGGGGAGAAGGAACAGCATTTGTACCGGACGCGATAATTTAACAACTCACGATACGCTGACCGATTGGCGACAATTCCCCTCTCCTGAGGGAGAGGGCCGGGGTGAGGGCGGACGTTACCTGGCGCACATTCCGTTCCACCTTGCGTTCGGCGTTTCTCTCTGCGACAATTCAGCGGCGGGCGCGAGCAAGTTGATGCAAGATTACCCCAAACATTACTGCGGCGTGTTCGGCATTTTTGGACATCCCAATGCTGCCGAGCTCACCTACTACGGTCTTTACGCACTCCAACATCGCGGACAGGAAAGCGCCGGCATCGTCACCTGCCACGAGGGGAAATTTTTCAAGCACCACGGCATGGGACTTGTGCCGCAGATTTTCAACCCGAAAATCCTCCACGATCTCGTGGGCAACATGGCCGTCGGCCACACGCGCTATTCCACCACCGGCACCTCGAATCTTCGCAACGCGCAGCCGCTCACGGTGGATTGCATGCGCGGCCAGATCGCCGTCGCCCACAACGGCAATCTGACCAACGCCGCCCAGCTCCGCGACGCGCTGGAAACCCGCGGGCTGGTTTTCCAGACCACCGTGGACAGCGAAATCATCATCATGATGCTCGCGCAGCCGTCCATCGGCGGCGTCGAAAACACGCTGGTGCAGACCTTCCGCCATCTCCAGGGCGCCTATTCGCTCGTCATCATGACCGAGAAGGAAATGATCGGTGCCCGCGACCCGTTCGGTTTTCGACCGCTTTGCATCGGCCGCTTGAACGGTGCGTATGTACTGTCCAGCGAATCGGTCGCCCTGGACCAGATTCAGGCGGAGTTCATCCGTGACGTCGAGCCGGGCGAAATTGTCATCATCAACGAAAAAGGTCTGATCAGCGTCCAGGCGTTTCCCGAACACCAGCGCCGGGCGTTTTGCATTTTTGAATACGTCTATTTCGCGCGGCCGGACAGTGTGATCGGCGGGCGCAGCGTTTATGATGTCCGCAAGGAAATGGGCCGCCAGCTTGCGCGCGAACATCGCGTGAAGGCGGACCTCGTCATCCCGGTGCCCGACAGCGGCCTCTGCGCGGCGCTGGGTTATTCCGAGGAATCCGGCATCCCGTTCGAGATGGCCTTCGTCCGCAATCACTACGTCGGACGCAGTTTTCTCCAGCCGTCGCAACTGATCCGCGACTTCGACGTGCGGATGAAATTGAACCTGATTGCTTCGCTCGTGAAAAACAAGAGCGTCGTGATCGTGGACGATTCCATCGTGCGCGGCACCACATGCAAGGCGCGCGTCAAAACCCTCAAGGAAGCCGGCGCCCGGGAGGTCCACGTCACCGTCAGTTGCCCGCCGCATCGGAACCCGTGCGTCTATGGCATCGATTTTCCCGACCGCAGCAAGCTCATGGCGGCAAACCACAGCGTGGATGAAATCCGCCAATACCTGAATGCCGACTCGCTGCACTATCTTTCGGAGGAAGGCATGGTCAAGGCCACCGGACGCGCGAAGGAATTATTCTGCATGGCCTGTTATGACGGCGATTATCCCGTGCCCTACGATCCCGTGCTCGACAAGCACATCATCGAACGCCGCAAACGCCAGGCGCAGACGCTGGGCGAAGCCGTCGCCAAGGACAGCGAACAAATCAAGTTGCTGCAGGTTTAGCCTGTGCATTGCATACTTCTCACCGGTCATGAACAAACAAACGCTCTCACCCGCGCAACTGGCCGCTTACATTGACCACACGCTGCTGAAGGCGGATGCCGCCGCCAAAGACATCGAAAAACTTTGCGCCGAGGCGCGCGAAAACCATTTTTACAGCGTTTGCGTCAATGGCTCCTGGGTCGGGCAGGCCCGACATTTTCTGGAAGGCGCCGGCGTCAAGGTTGCGTCCGTCGTCGGTTTTCCGCTGGGCGCCATGTCCGGCGACGCAAAGCGTTTTGAAACCGAGGCGGCCATTGATGATGGCGCACAGGAAATTGATGTTGTCCTTAATATCGGGCGGCTCAAGGCCGGCGACGACAAATATGTCCTGCGCGAATTGCGTGACGTGGTGGAGGCGGCGGACGAATGGCCGGTGAAAGTCATCCTCGAAACCTGTTTGCTCACCCGGGAGGAAAAAATTCGTGCCTGCCAGCTCGTGGTTGAAAGCGGAGCGCATTTCGTCAAAACCTCCACCGGCTTCAGCACCGCCGG
>JBEKSU010000036.1:0-19878 GCA_049516755.1 Verrucomicrobiota bacterium
TGGCGACAACACGCTCACGGTGCTGACCAACGACGGCAAAGGCGGTTTTATGCTGGCTTGTTCGCCTGGAGTCGGGAGTTATCCTGCCATGGTTACGACGGCAGACGTCAATGGGGATGGCAAGGTGGATTTGATCAGCGCGAACTACTTGGGCGCCACACTCTCTGTGCTGACGAACACAACCCCGTTTCCGCCGTCCCGGCCAGTAATCGTTACTCAGCCAGCCAATCAAACAGCAACTGCAGGCGGCACAGCAAGATTCAGCGTTGCTGCCAGGGGTTCGGTGCCGTTGAGTTATCAATGGCGTTTTGGCGGGACGAAAATTGCAGGAGGAACCAACACAACATTGACGTTGACGAATGTACAGGCCGGCGAGGCAGGCAATTACGCGGTGCTGGTGACGAATGCCGATGGTTCCATCCTCAGTTCCAATGCGTTGCTGACTGTTACCGTGGATCACTTCTCTTGGAGCCAGATTCCATCGCCGCGATATGTTAACGCGCTCTTTGCCGTCAGCATCCAGGCACGAAACCTGACCAATGGTCTGTTCACTGATTTTACCGGCTTTGCCAATCTGGATTCAACCAACGGGGTTGCGATCATCCCGTCGGTTTCCGGCAACTTTATTCAAGGTGTGTGGACCGGGTCGGTGGTGATTGCCCAGACGGTTTCGAACTTGGTGTTGCGGGCCAATGACGGGCTGGGGCACATCGGTCTGGCCAATCCGGTCAATGTGATTAGCCTGCCGGGCCTGGAGATGTTGCATTCGGGCAACATAGCCGTGTTCATGTGGCCGATGGCCGGGTACTCGGGATTTGTGTTGGAGACTTCGGTCTGTCTCGCGCCGGCTACGTGGAACGTGGTTCCCTATTCTCCCATTCAGGTTGGCGATCAATACCTGCTGCCCCTCGTCATGACCGGAACCAACGGGTTTTATCGCTTGTGGTTCCCAGGTCCTTAACTGCTAACTATTGAAGTATCGCGTTTAGATCGGCTGAGACGAAAACAGCGAAGTTTGCTCACGATTGCCAAGGGGAAGTTGTGCCACTTTTTGTGCCACTTTTAGAGTTTTCTCGAACGGTTCACGCTGAAGCACAAAAAGTGATTTTTATTCAATATAGACAATGTATTTGTGGCGATTTAAGCAAGCAGGAGAAACGAGGAAAAATGGCCCAAAATAGAACCTAAGTCTGGCGCGTCTGCCATTCCGCCACGCGCGCAACCGGCATCAACTTGCGCTCCGCGCCGTGGAATCTCAAGCCGGTTTTGCAGCGCGCGATTGCGCAAGCGGGAAGGTTTGTTTAGGTTCATGCCATGTCACTTTGGATCCGGTTGGTGAGCGGCGCGTGCCTGGTGTGGCTCGCCGTCGCGTTGAGTGGTTGCACACCGTCGGGACGAAGCCAGTTGAGCGAGGAAAAAGAGCCGCATTTTGTCCTGGGCAAAAGCCGCGTCAACGCCATGGATTTTCAGGGCGCGATCGAGGCCTTCGAGCAATCGCTCGAGGCGAATCCCCATTCCGCGAGCGCGCATTTTGAACTCGGCTGGCTTTATGACGAAAAGACATCCGATCCCGCCGCGGCGATTTTTCATTACCAGGAGTATTTGAAGTTGAACCCCAATGCCGACAACGCGGATGTCATCAAACAACGCATTTACCGCTGCAAGCAGCAACTGGCCGCGGACGTGCTGCCGCTGCCGAGCGCGCCCGCCGCGCAACAACAGTTGGAAAAACTCTCCGAGCAGAACCGGCAGTTGCAGGACGAGGTCGGCAAATGGCGCGCGTATTATGCCAGCCAACTGGCGGCGGCCAAAACCAATGCGGCCCCAACCCCGGTTTACAGTGCGCCGGAGCCGGCCGAAAAGCCAACGTCCGCTCAACCGGCGCAAAATATTTCCACCACCAGGCCCGCCGATGCGAACACAGGCCGTCCCACAAATCCAAAGCCGACCGCCGGGCCGCGCACGCACATGGTCGTCGCGGGCGAAACGGCGATGGCCATCACGCGCAAATTCGGCGTAAAACTCGGCGCGTTGCAGGCGGCGAATCCGGGTGTGAACCTGAGCCGGATTCACACCGGCCAGGTCCTGAACCTTCCGCCGCCGTGATTGGCCCGCATGATTCCGCGCCTCACATTCCTTTCCATCACGGCATTCTGGATTGCGATGAACGTGCTGTTGTGGCGCGCGGAATTCGGATCACACGGCATCGGTGTTTCCGTGCCGCTGGATCTGGTGTGGCGGAAAATTTTGATCGCACCGGACACCTCGTTGCTCACGGTTTATCAGGGCGGCCAAAGGACCGGCTTCGCTGAATTTTCCACCAGCGTCGAACAGGCCATGGCTGCGCTTGATGAAGACAATCCGCCGCCGGAAGGCATCGTCGCGCGCGCCGGCTACCAGGTCCGGTTTGATGGCAACGTGAGTGTCGGGGCCTGCACCAACCGGTTCAACTTCGATGGACGCATTCAATTTTCACCCCGCCGCAACTGGCGCGAATTGAACCTGAAATTGTCAGCGCATGGCGCCGCGGTGGAAATCCATTCCGCCGCCACCAACCAGACCGTCCATCTGAAAATCACCGGCGAAGGCGCGGTTATTGAGCGGGATTTCACCTTTGCCGATCTGCAAAATTCCGACACGTTGTTGCGCTCGTTCGCCGGTGATTTCGGCGGCGGATTATTGGGCGAACTGGATTTGCCGGCCGTTCCGCAGACGTCAGCCACGCTCACCGGCAGTCTCCATTGGGAAGCCCATCACGACCGGCTGATGGTGGGCCGCGAGCCGGTGTCGGCCTATCGTCTGGAAACGCGGGTGCTCGACCATCCGATCGTCATTTATGTCAGCACGCTGGGCGAAATTTTGCGCGTGGAATTGCCGGGGGACGTGACCGCGGTGCTCGACCAGTTGGGCGGTTCCTGAAACGCACGCCATGATCGAATTCATCAATCTCGTCAAGAAATTCGGCGACCTCGTGGCGGTCAATGACGTTACGCTTACCGTGCCGCGGGGCGAATTCTTCGCGATGTTGGGGCCGAACGCCGCAGGCAAGACAACGACGTTGAAAATTCTTGCCGGCCTGATGAAACCCACCTCCGGCTGTGCGCGGGTGTGCGGTTTTGACGTGCAATTGCAACCGCTGGAAGCGCGGCGGCGCATTGCTTACGTTCCCGATTTTCCGTTTCTCTATGACAAGCTGACGGCCTGGGAATTCTTCCGCTTCACCGGCCAGTTGTTCCGGATGGATGACGCGGGCATCGAAGCGAACGCGCGGGCCCTGGCCACTCGTTTTCATCTGGATGAATTCGTGAATCTCCCGCTCGAAAGCCTTTCGCACGGCACGCGCCAGCGCGTGGCCATCGTGTCCGCGCTGCTGCACGACCCGGAGGTGTTTGTGATTGACGAGCCGATGGTGGGTCTTGACCCGCAGCACGCCCGCGTGGTGAAGGATGTGCTGAAGGAACGCTCCGTCAAAGGCGTGACCGTGCTCGTCTCCACGCACCAGTTGAGCGTGGCCGAGGAAATGGCCGACCGCATCGGCATCATTCACAACGGCAGATTGATTGCCGTGGGCACCCGCGATGAACTTCGCAAACAAAGCGGCGCATCCGGTCCGTTGGAAGACGTTTTTCTGGCGCTGACAGCGAATGGGAAGTGAGGTGGCGATAACTCATTGGGAGGGACAGCGTACCGCCGTCCCATTTTTTTAAACGATTTTTGGGGTGCCAACACGGCATCCCTCCCAGATTTGAATTTACGTGTGCCATCAAAACCCTTTTTTGATTTGACAAACCCACCAATTGAGCCAAATTGTCACTCTGAGTTATTGATTTTGTCCAATGCCAGCGCCCAAATCCAGTTTTCTTGACAAGGTGCTTGGCCGCATCGGGCGGCTGGATGCGGAGGGTCTGCAAACGGTTGTCCAGCGGCTGGCGCGGGAGCGCAGTTTTCTGGAAACACTGTTCAATACGATTGAAGACGGCGTGTTGGTTGTGGATGAGCGGGGTCATGTCATTTATTTCAACCAGGCCGTCACCCGGTTGATTGGGTTGCAACCCAGCGTCGAAGGACAGCACATCACCACCCTGCTGCCGGAGGTGGATTGGGAAAAGATTTCCCGCGCGGACGACACCGGCGGCGAACGCATCACCCGCCACGAATTCGAGGTGCATTATCCGCGTCCACGTTTTTTGCGACTCTACGCCGCGCCGCTGGATGGCGAAGCCGCCGGCAGTTCCGGCGTCGCGCTCATTTTGCATGACGCGACCGAGGCGCGGCAGAAAACCTTTGAAGCCATCGAGAGCGAGCGGGTGCAGGCGCTCACGCTGCTCGCCGCCAGCGTCGCGCACGAAATCGGCAATCCACTCAACGCGCTGCACATTCATTTGCAACTCATGGAGCGTGAGTTGAAAAAACTCCGGACGAACGCCGCGACTCCCAAATTGGATTCGCGACCGCGCTCGCAAATCCTGTCGGCCGAGGCGGACGCGGCGGATATTTCCCTGAAACTGGAGCAATTTCTGGGTGTGGCCAAAGGCGAAATCAACCGGCTGGATTACATTGTCACGCAATTTCTGCAGGCCATCCGCCCCGCGCCGCTGCAATTGAAGGTGACTTCGCTGAATACCGTGGTGGAAAAAACGGTTGAGCTGCTCCAGCCCGAACTCGACAATCGCGGCCTTACCGTGAGACTCAAGCTCGCGCGCCAGCTGCCCGCCACGCCGATTGATCCCACGCAAATGCAGCAGGTTTTGGTGAACCTCGTCAAAAACGCGATGCACGCGATGACCAAGGGTGGCACACTCACGTTACAGACCGGCGAAGGCGCGGATGGCGTCTGGATGAGCGTCGCGGACACGGGCGGCGGCATTCCGCAGGAACAAATCAACCACATTTTTGAGCCGTTTTTCACGACCAAGAAAAAAGGCACCGGCCTTGGCCTGATGATCGTGCAGCGCATCGTTCGCACACATGGCGGCAGAATTGAACTCGAAAGCCACGTTGGCCGTGGTACGACCTTCCGCATCTGGCTGCCGTTGCATGAGCGCAAACCGCGTTTGCTCGAGGAAAAAACCGCCGACGCCCAACGCTGAAAATTTGTGACTGAAAAACCGACATTATTGATTGTGGATGACGAGAAACCGACGCGCGACGGACTGCGCGCAGCGCTCGAGGATCGTTACGACGTTTACGTGGCCGAAGACGCGAAGGCGGCCATGGAATTGCTCGAACGGGAAAATTTTGACGTTTTGCTCACGGACTTTCGCCTGCCAAGCGAGGATGGTTTGAAGCTCATTGCGCGCGCCAAGTCGCTGGCCCGGCCGCCCATCTGCATATTGATGACGGCCTACGGCTCGGAGGAACTCGCGGTGGACGCAATGAAGCGCGGCGCGGATGATTATATCGCCAAAGGGCGGCTGCAAATTGACGAATTGGAGATGCGCATCGCGCGCGCGTTGCGCCAGCAGAATCTCGAATCGGAAAACGTTTCACTGCGCCAGCAGCTCGATTCGAAGTTCGGCCTGGAAAACATCGTTGGCGAATCTCCCGTGATGCAGGATATTTTTGAAATCGTCCGGCAGGTTGCGCCCACGCGTGCGACGGTGTTGCTGGCGGGGGAGAGCGGCACGGGCAAGGAACTGGTGGCGAAGGCGATTCACCAGCTCAGTCCGCGCGCGAAACAGCCGCTGGTCACCGTGCATTGTGCCGCGCTGGCGCCGACGTTGCTGGAAAGCGAATTGTTCGGCCACGAAAAGGGCGCGTTCACCGGCGCGCACGAGCGCCGCATCGGCCGGTTCGAACAGGCGCAGGGCGGCACCCTGTTTCTCGACGAAATCGGCGAGATTGACGCGACGCTGCAAGTAAAGCTGCTCCGCTTTCTCGGTGAAAGGACGTTTGAGCGTGTCGGCTCCAACAAGACCTTGACCGCCGATGTCCGGCTGATTGCCGCCACCAACAAAAATCTGGAGGAACAGGTCAAGGCGGGCGCATTTCGCGAGGATTTGTTTTTCCGATTACGCGTGGTGGAAATTCAACTGCCTCCGCTGCGCGAGCGGCCGGGGGATATCCCGCTGCTGGCGCAAAAGTTTCTGCGCGAGTTCGCGCACGAGAACGGCAAATCGTTGAACGCTTTCACGACGGACGCGCTCGAATGGCTGATGAATTATTCGTGGCCGGGCAATGTGCGCGAGCTGCGCACGGCCATCGAACACGCGGTGGTGTTGTGCCGCGGGGAAAAAATCTCGGCGCGCGATTTGCCGGCGCCAGTGCGGGCGGGCGGGCAATCCTGCGATCTGGCGCCATCCCTGGCACGAAATGATCTGACGGTGCGGGAGGCGGAGAAACAATTAATCATTCGCGCCTTGAAAGAAACGGACGGCAATCGCACACTGGCGGCGAAAAAAATCGGCATGAGCCGGCGAACATTTCATCGCAAATTGCACCTATACCATCTGGAAGGATTTTGATCTATGCCACCGCGGGAACTGCTTCAGAAACTGATTCACCTGTCGGAGACCGGCGCGGGGTCGCGTTATCTGCGGTTGCTCATGTTGAGCCTGGCCGTTGTGGGTCTGGCGTTGGTTTACAATCTGCGCGCGTATCGGAATTTCGCCACCCAGGAAGCGATGGACTCGGCGCAACTGGCGCGCAACATCGTGGAGGGCAGGGGCTACACCACGCTGTTTATCCGCCCGTTCAGTCTTTACCTCGTGCAAAGCCATAACGAGGCCAAACACGCCGCGGCGCCGGCAACCAACAACCTGGATTTCGCACAAATCAAATCCCATCCCCATCCGGATCTGGCGAATCCGCCGGTGTACCCGGTGGTGCTGGCCGGATTGATGACCGCGCGGACATTTCGGTACCCGGTTGAACTCTTGAAACCGTTCTGGAGCGAAAACAGTCATTTCTGGCGTTATCAGCCAGACTTTCAAATTGCGGTGTTCAATGAGGTGCTTTTGGTGGTGATGGTGGTGCTGACATTTTTTCTCGCGCGAAAATTATTTGACGCGAACGTGGCCTGGCTGACGGCGCTTCTAACCATCGGTTGTGCATTGCTGTGGCAATTCAGCATATCGGGCCTGTCCACGATTTTGCTGATGGTGATTTTTCTGGGGCTGACGTGGTGCGTGTTGCGGATCGAAGAAGAGGCGCGCGAATCTCAGCCGCGTATGACCCGGCTGCTGGGGCTGGTCCTGGCGGCGGGCGTGTTAACGGGCGCGGGGGCGTTGACCCGGTATGCGTTTGGCTGGACGATTATTCCCGTCACGCTGTTCCTGTTTTTCTTCAGCGGGCAACGGCGGGTGTTGCATGCGTTGGCGGCTTTGGGCGCGTTCGTGATAATATTGACCCCGTGGGTAATCCGTAATTTCACCGTCAGCGGCACGCCGTTTGGCACGGCAGGTTTTGCCGTCATTGAAGGAACGGGGATGTTTCCCCGATTCCAACTGGAACGGTCGGTGCATCCCGATTTGACGCACGCATTGTGGCCCAGGCTGTACGTGATGAAATTTCTGGGCAATGCGCACGATATTTTGATAAACGACCTGCCCAAGCTGGGCGGCAGCTGGGCAAGCCTTTTGTTCCTGGCCGGCTTGCTGTTGGGTTTTCGGGGGATGGCCACGCGGCGGATGCGTTACTTTTTGCTCATGTGCCTGGGCACATTCATTGTCGTCCAGGCGCTGGGGCAGACAGAACTTTCGAGTCAGTCGCCGGAAGTAAACTCCGAAAACCTGCTCGTGCTGCTTGTCCCATTGGTTTTTTGCTACGGCGTGAGTTTTTTCTACACGTTCCTGGAACAAATGAAACTGCCGGCGATGCAATTGCGCTACGCCGTCATCGCGGTGTTCGCGGCACTGTCCTGTTTGCCGATGATTTTCACGCTCTTGTTACCCAAGGTAACGCCGGTGGTTTATCCGCCGTATTATCCGCCGGACATCCAGAACGTTGCCGGCTGGATGCAGGAAGATGAACTGATGATGAGCGACGTGCCGTGGGCGGTCGCATGGTATGGCCGCCATCAATGCGTCTGGTTGACGCTGAATGCCCAGGATGATTTCTTTGCCATCAACGATTACATCAAGCCGGTGCTGGCGCTCTACTTCACGCCCGAAACGATGAATGGCAAATTCGCCTCCGACCTGATACGCGCCGGCGAACACAGTTGGGGCAATTTCATCGTCTCGGGAGTGCTGCAAAATCAAATTCCACAGGGTTTCCCGCTCCGCAACGCCCCGACCGGCTTCCTGCCCGAACGCCTGTTCCTCACGGACCGGGAACGGTGGAAAGCAACGCAATAGAAGATCTACGCCGACGCCCGCCGCAACCGGTCGGCAATGCCCGACCACTCCGGCGATTCCGGCGGCGCTTCGACGACAATCAGACCCGCGCCCGCCGCGTCGCAACGGTGCAGCTCCGCATAAATCGCCCGCGCAAACGCCTCGGCGTCATGCGGAATTACGCTCACCTGCGCAAAATGTTCCGCCGATGGAATGCGTGTATGGGCAATGACGTGGCAATCGGAAAGCGGAGAGTTGAGGGTTGAGAGTTGAGAGTTCAAATCGGCATCACCCTGCCAATTCAAGACGAGCAATTTTGCTGTCGGTGAATAGTGTTTCTTCAACAAGCCGGGGCTGCGCAAGATCTGTCCGGTTTTTGCAGCACCCGTTCCGCCTCGCGCCCCGCCACAAACGGCGGCCAGCGATTCAGCGTGGATCATGCCCGGACGCAAAACCTGCGGCGGCAACACCGTTAAATCGAGCACGGTGGATTCGATGCCGACCTGCGATTGGCCGCCATCCACGATCAAAGAAATTTTGTCGCCGAGTTGTTGGCGCACGTGTTCGGCGGTCGTTGGTGATACATGGCCGGACAGATTCGCGCTCGGAGCGGCGAGCGGGAATCCGCATTCGCGAATCACCGCCTGAATAAACGGATGGCCCGGCCAGCGGACACCGACCGTCTTGCCGCCGGCGGTGACCACGCCGGGAATTTCCGTTGCGCTCGGCAGCACGAGCGTCAGTGGTCCCGGCCAGAATGCCCGGGCCAGTTTTTCCGCCGGCTCCGGCCACGTGTCTGTGCATGCTCCTGCCATTTCAACGCCGGCGACGTGGACGATGATCGGATTATTCGCCGGCCGGCATTTGATCTGGAAAATTTTGGCGACCGCCCTTTCATTCCACGCGTTCGCGGCCAGGCCGTAAACGGTTTCCGTCGGCAGCGCAACGACTTCGCCCGCGCGCAACAACTCCGCCGCGCGTTGCACGGCGGCGTCAAAAAGCGCCGGGGTATGCGTAGACAGAATTTCAGCGATCACGCGCTATTCATAGCGCAAGGCGTCAATGGGGTCGAGCTTCGATGCCTTCCAGGCGGGGTAAAAACCGGAGATGATGCCGATGATGGCGCTGGAAATAAACGCGATGGCGATCCAGAAAAACGGGGTGACGGTGGGCATGTTTTTGAAGTAGGCGACAATTTCTGAAAAACCAACGCCGCCGACAATACCGATGGAACCGCCAATCGCGCTCAACGTGACTGCTTCAATCAGAAATTGGACGAGGATATCGGCCGCGCGCGCGCCCACGGCCATGCGGATGCCGATTTCACGGGTCCGTTCCGTAACGCTCACCAGCATGATGTTCATGATGCCGATGCCGCCGACGACGAGCGAGACGGCCGCGACGCCTGCGAGCAAAAAACTCATCGCGCGTGAAGTGGCCGTGACGGCCTGCATCAATTCCAACTGATTGCGCACGGTGAAGTCTTGTTCCTTGCTCCGATGGCGCGTGCGCAGCAAATCCGTGATGTCATTTTGCACGCTGTCGATGGCTTTGTCGTTGGCGGCTTCCACAAGGATGTCGTTTACAAACGTGCGGGTGGTGATGCGGTGCATGTGGCTCGTGTAAGGAACCACCACGGTGTCGTCCTGGTCCTGGCCGAAAAGATTGAAGCCTTTGGGCGCGAGCACTCCAACGATCAGAAAGGGAAGATTGCGGATACGGATGGTCTGACCGATCGGGTTTTCATTCGGAAACAACTGGTCGGCCACGGTTTTTCCGATCACGGCAGACTTCGCAAGGCTGCGCACGTCCTGATCGGTAAACATCGTTCCGCTGGCGATGCCCCAATTGCGGATTTGCGGATAATCGGGCGATTCGCCCATCACCTGCGTGTTCCAGTTAAGACCGTTGGCGAGGACTTGAGAGCGGTCGCGCACTTCGGGACTGACGGCCACGACGTTTTTCAACCCGCCAATCGCCAGCGCGTCGGCCACGGTCAATGTCGGCGCGCTGCCCCAGCCGCCGCGCATGGCGCCGCTGGTGAAATTTCCGGAAAACACTGTGATCACGCTTTCCCCCAGGCTGCTGACCTGGTCCTCGACCTGCTTGGTGGCGCCGGAAGTCAGGCTCACCGAACCGATGACGGCGCCTACGCCGATAATGATGCCGAGCATCGTCAACAGGGAACGCATCTTGTTGCGGCGCAGAGCCCGCCCGGCGATCTTTAGCGAGGCGAAGATTCTCATGTTGCTAGTTTGACGGCCTCTTGTGCTGCGCGAAGCTGCTGCAACTCCTTTTCCGCGAATGATCGGTTCTTTACCGGTTCGTCGGTGACAACTTTCCCGTCCCGCAGGACGACCATGCGCTTGGTGTAACGCGCCACGTCCAATTCGTGGGTGACCATGACGATGGTGATGCCCTGATCGTTGAGTTGTTGGAACACGCCCATGATTTCAATGCTCGTCTGGCTGTCAAGATTGCCGGTCGGCTCGTCGGCGAGCAACAAGGACGGCCGGTTGACGAGCGCGCGCGCAATGGCGACGCGCTGCTGCTGGCCGCCGGAAAGCTGGTTGGGATGGTGGTCGGCGCGCGGGCTGAGCCCAACCAGTTCGAGCGCATGCACGGCGCGTGTTTGCTGCTCGTGCGCATGAATGCGGTGCCGGGTATAAAGCATCGGCATCTCGACATTTTCCAGCGCCGACGTGCGCGAAAGCAGGTTGAAACCCTGGAAGACAAAACCAATTTTTTCATTGCGGACGTCCGCGAGCGCATCGCGGTCGAGCGTGGAGACATCAATGCCATCGAGCAGATAATTGCCGCCGCTCGGACGGTCGAGCGCGCCAATCATGTTCATCAGCGTGCTTTTTCCGGAGCCGCTCGCGCCCATGAGGGCCACGAATTCGCCCGGAAAAACCTCCAGCGAAATCCCGCGCACCGCGTGGACATCCACTTCGCCGGTGTGATACACCTTGTGGATGTCCGCGAGCTTGATGACAGGATTGGTCTGCACGGCAATCGGATCAACGCATTCTGGGGAAACCACCGCCTAGCGGGTTCGCGGGTCTGGCCGCCTGGGTTGCGGTTGAAGCCGCGCCGGTCACAACCTGCGCACCCTCGTCCAGCCCCGAAAGCACCTCGGTCGAAATCCCGTCGCTGATGCCGGTCTTGACCTGCATCGCTTGCAACTTCGGCTCCTCGCCCTTACCGGAAAGCACAAACACCGTATGAAAAACCAGGCGTTCGCCGCGACCGTGACCGCTGCCATGCCGTCCTTGCCCGCCGGGCTTGCCGGCGGAAGCGGCATTGTTCGTAGCTGGCTGGGTCACCGTATTGGTTTCCACCACGGCGCCTTCCGGCGGACGAAAACGCAGGGCGCCGTTGGGAAGGGTCAACACATTTTCCCGTTGGGCAATGATAATGGAAACATTTGCCGTCATGCCCGGCTTCAATTTGTAATCCGAATTTGTCACGCCGATGACGCAGTCGTAGGTCACGACGTTGTTCACCGTCGTCGGCGAATTCCGCACCTGCGTGACGATTCCGTGGAAATTCCGGAACGGATACGCATCCACTGTGAAGTCCACGTTCTGGCCTTCCGCCACACCGCCCACGTCGGCTTCGGCCACGCTCGAATCAATCTGCATTTTCGTCAGGTCATTCGCGATTTGAAAAATCGTCGGTGTGTTGAAGCTGGAGGCGACGGTCTGGCCCAGTTCCACCGCGCGCAAAATGACCACGCCGTCCACCGGCGAAAGGATTTTGCAAAAGTTGAGATTCACCATCGCGTTGCTGAGCGAGGCCTGCTTGATTTTCACCATCGCTTCGGCCTCGTGCAATGTGGCGATGGCGGTGTCGTAATCGGAACCCGAAACCAGTTTGTTGGTGAAAAGATCGCTGGTGCGGTTCGCCTCCACCTGCTGTAGTTCCAGATTCGCCTTCGCGTTGGCCAGGTCGGCGCTGGCCTGCTCGACCGCCGCCTGATATGTCGAAGGATCAATTTCCGCGATGACTTCGTTCGATTTCACAACCGAATTGAAATCCACGTTCAGTTTGCTGATGCGTCCGGAAATCTGGCTGCCCACCGTCACGTTCACCACCGGATTAAGCGTACCCGTCGCGGTTACCACCTGCGTCAAATCTCCCCGGATGACTGCGACCGTCTGGTAATCCGGCGCGGTGTTATGGCCGTGTTTGACATACCAGATGCTGCCGGCAATGACCACGCCGGCGGCCACGATGACGATGATCCATTTCATCCAATTACTGCTCCGGTTTTCTGCCATACAATTGCAATTTGCCTGCTGCTGCCATTTCGGACAGCGCCAGCGCCTGACAGATTACTGGATTTTGCGCAACTGTCCATGCTTTCATCGGCGCACACTTTCGGTTTGAGCCGGGCGCGCCGTGGCTTAGAATTGCCCCGTGCTTGAACAGCTCATTCCGCAACTTGCCGCCGCACGTCCGCTCGCGGACGAACAAATCCGCCTCGCGGTTGAACAATTGACCGACGAAAAAATTCCGGCCGCTGGCAAGGCCGCCTTCCTGGCCGCGCTGGCGCAAAAAGGCGAAACCCCTGGCGAAATCGCCGCGTTCGCCCGCGCCCTGCGCGACAAATCCATTTCACCGCCGCTGGATGCCGAAACCCGCGCCCGCGAAATCCTCGACGTCGTCGGCACCGGCGGCGACCGGCTCGGCACGTTCAACATCTCCACCGCCGCAGCCATCATCTGCGCCGCCGCCGGGGTGACCGTCGCCAAGCACGGTAACCGGGCGGTTACTTCGCAGGCCGGAAGTGCGGACGTGCTCGGGGCTCTTGGCGTGCGGATTGATTTGACGCCGGCGGAAGCCGCGCGTTCATTGCGCGAACGGCACTTTGCGTTCTTCTTTGCGCCTGATTACCACCCCGCCTTCAAACACATTGCCCCGGCACGCAAACTCTGCGCCGAACACGGCCAGCGCACGATTTTCAATTTCCTCGGGCCGCTGCTGAATCCTGCGCGGCCTTCGGCCATGCTGGTCGGTGTGCCCCGGCCGGAATTGTGCGAACCGATTGCGCGAGTGCTGCAGTCGCTCGGCGTGCGGCGCGCAATGGTGGTGTGCGGAGCGGTCCCGGCCAAGGGTTGTCTCGACGAACTCTCGACGCTCGGGCCAAACACGGTGGTTGAATTTTACCAGGAACGCGGGTTTGCCGCGTCCGTTTTATCGCCGGACCAATTCCCGTTGCATCGCGCTGCTTTGGCGGATTTGATCGGCGGCGACCGCAACGCGAACGCGGAAATCGTCCGCCGCATTTTGCGCGGCGAGGAACGCGGGCCAAAGCGCGACGTGGTCCTGCTCAACGCGGCGGCGGCGCTGTTCGTCGCGGGCAAAACGAAGTCGTTGGTTGCGGGCTGGGATTTGGCTGCTGCAATGATCGATGATGGACGGGCAAACGCGAAACTGACGGAACTCGCCCGCTGATGGTCACGGCGATTCTTCGGCGGTTTCAGTGTTTTCAGCGGCCTCGGTGGGTTCCTGTGAGGCGTAGTGCAGGCCAAGGTTGTGCTGGGCGGTTTTGTCGCCTTGCCGCGCGGCACGGATGAACCATTTCACGGCCTCCTGCTGATTTTCCTCCACGCCGCGGCCGGTTTGGTAACAAAGGCCAAGATTGCACTGCGCGGGCGCGCATTCCTGCTCGGCGGCGGCGCGATACCATTTGACAGCCAGTTGGAAATTTTGCGGCACAACCTGGCCCGTCTCGTAAAAGACCCCCAGATTGAATTGCGCCGCCGGGTAGCCGCGCTCCGCCGCTTCGCGATACCATTTCACCGCTTCGGCGTAATTCTGCGTCACGCCCTGGCCGGTTTCATAGAGCATGCCGAGGTTGAATTGCGCGGCGGGGTCGTTTTGTTCCGCCGCTTCGCGCAGCCACTTGGCTGCCTCGCCGAATTCCTGCGGCACGCCGGCGCCGTTCAAATAACACACGCCGAAATAACACTGCGCGACGGGATCGCCCTGTTCCGCCGCGCGCCGGAACCATTTCACCGCCTCCTGATAGTCCTGGGTCACGCCCTGGCCGTTTTGATAACAGACGCCGAGATAACACTGCGCCTGTGGATCGCCCTCTTCGGCGGCGAGCTTCATCGCTTCAAACGTGTCCCATGTTTGACGGGTTGCCATGGTGTAAAAATTATAAATTCAACAACTTTCCTTCCCGGACTTAAAATAGATTGTGTTCGCGCAAATTCAAGCTGCGAATTCAACGGCGCGTTTTCGCTTTCGCCCGGCAGGACGGCCTGCTACACAATTTCCATGGCAACCAAACTCACCATCGGCTTTCTCGGCGCGGGCAAAATGGCCACAGCGCTGGCGCGCGGCTTCGTCCGCGCGGAAATCGTCTTCCCCAGGGAAATCATCGCCGGCGATGTATCATCTCCGGCGCGCACCGCTTTCGCCAAGGAAACCGGGGCCAAAACCACCGCGTCCAATGCCGACGTTTTGAAATTCGCCAGCGTCCTGATCCTGGCCGTGAAGCCCGACCAGGTCGCCGGGGTTCTGGCCGAACAGCGCGGCCATTTCACCAATGAACATCTGCTGATTTCCATCGCCGCCGGGGTGACACTGGCCAGGATGGAAGCGGCGCTGCCTGCCGGCGCGCGGGTTATTCGTGTGATGCCCAACACGCCGGCGCTCGTGGGCGAGGCGGCGGCGGCGTTTGCGCTCGGAAAATCCGCGACGGCGGCGGACGGCGAACTGGCCAAAAAACTTCTTTCCGCCGTCGGCATCGCGTTTCAGGTGAAGGAACCATTGCTCGACGCCGTGACGGGCTTGAGCGGCAGCGGCCCGGCCTATGTTTATCAATTCATCGAGGCGATGAGCGACGGCGGGGTGGCGGCCGGTTTGCCGCGCGACATTGCGGCGAAGCTTGCGGCGCAAACGGTTTTGGGCGCAGCCAAGATGGTCTTGGAAACCGGCCAGCATCCCGGCGCGCTCAAGGACCAGGTCACCAGCCCCGGCGGCACGACGATTGAAGGCCTGCACGAATTGGAAAAAGGCAAGCTGCGCGCCACCGTGATGAGCGCCGTCCGCGCCGCGACGGAAAAGTCGAAAAAGCTGGGGCAGGGTTGAGTACGAATATGAAGGCTTCTCTTCTAACTGCATTTCTGACGTTGTGTTTGTTTCTTAATGGTTCAGCCGAAGACGGAGTCTCTCCGCAGAAAGAATCCGGCGAATGGCAGCTCCATTCTTACCCCAAAATCGGATTGAAAATACAACTTCCTAATTGGAAAGCAGACATCGACGACCAAAAACAGATGTGGTTGCTGTTGGGATACCCGCTCGTGGAGAATCCCGTAGCGGACGTCCAATACAGAGTTGTAATTTCGGCACGCAGATGCACCGAGGAACAATCCCTAAGGTGGTATCCTAAATCTAGTACGAATACGTCTGAATGGATAAATTTACAACATTTACAGACAAGCCAAATGACAAATGCGTTTTGGATTTATTCCCGGAGGGATGTCTTCGGCTCTAATGGATTTGCTTACTTTTGCGTAGGGCGCATCAAACGTGACGCGAACTTGAAGCCGAAAGATGTCCACCGACTGGATGGAGACGAAGAAAAACTCGCAATTGAAGTGCGAAAGATTCTCGATTCCATCGAAGTACTTTCCACGAACTCAACGACGAAACCATGATGTCTAAACGAGGATAAGTTACAAACCCGACAGCCTTCAGCGCTTGGCGATCAGTTCACGCACATCCACCGCTTCCATTCCGGCGGAACGAATCGCGGTCATGCCGAGGTCGGTGTCTTCGTAGGCGCGGCAGAATTTCGGTTCCACGCCGATGCGCCAGGCGGCCTCCAGAAAAATGTCCGGCGCGGGTTTCTGGTTTTTCACCATTTCACTGGTGACGATGGCGTCGAACAGATGCCGGATTTTCAGGCGTTCGAGCACCAGGGTGATTATTTTTTCCGTGCCGCCGGACGCAACCGCCATTGGGATTTTGCCGTAATGCGCCTTCGCAATCTCCACCACGGCATGAATCGGCTCAATCTGTGAAAGAGTCGTCAGATAGGTTTCTTCTTTTTCGTGCGCGACGGCGATGTGATCGAGCGACCGGCCCTGTTCCTGTGCGAGCAACTTGAGAATGTCGCGCGCCGGAACGCCACCGAGCGAATAAAAACGGTCCTCGGGAAAATGCAGTCCGTAGCGCTGTGTGATCATGTTCCAGGCCCGCCAGTGCAACGGCATCGTGTCGGCCAGCGTCCCATCGCAATCGAAAATTAATCCTTTAATCATGGGTAAGTTGTCGGATAGCAACAGCAGAAGGCGGCGAATCTTGTAACGTGCCTGCCGCGCCGAAGCGTAGCGAAGGCTGGTCACGCATCACGCGTCACGTCTTCAACGCCTCCAATCGTTGCTCCAAATCATGTATCATCAACGGTTCGATCAGCGGGTCGAGGTCGCCTTCAATGAAGTTCGCCAGGTTGTACAGCGTCACTTCCACGCGGTGGTCGGTGACGCGGTTTTGTGGAAAATTATAGGTGCGGATTTTTTCGCTGCGTTCGCCGCTGCCGATCTGGTCCTTGCGCTGCGCGGCATATTTCGCGTTTTCCTCGTTTACTTTGCGTTCCAACAGGCGCGAGCGCAGGACTTTCAATGCCTTCACCCGGTTCTTTTGCTGCGACCGTTCATCAGCGCAGCGAACAATAAGGCCGCTGGGCTTGTGGATGATCTGCACGGCCGAGTCGGTGGTGTTGACGCCCTGGCCGCCCTTGCCGGATGCGCGGCAGACGTTGATTTCCAACTCCTCCGGTTTGATTTCGATGTCCACTTCCTGCGCTTCGGGCAGAACGGCGACGGTGCTGGTGCTTGTGTGGATGCGGCCCTGCGCCTCGGTCGCGGGCACGCGCTGGACCCGATGGACCCCGCTCTCGTATTTCAGCCGCTTGAAAACGTCCGTGCCGATGATGGAGAAAATGATTTCCTTGAAACCCCCGAGAGCGGACGGGTTGGAATCCATCGTTTCCACCTTCCAGCCGCGCGCTTCGGCGTAGCGCGTGTACATCCGGTAAAGATCCGCGGCAAACAGCGCGGATTCCTGGCCGCCCGCGCCGGCGCGGATTTCGATGATGGTGTTGCGCGAATCGGTCGGGTTGGGTGGCAGAATGCCGAACTGGATTTGCTGCGCGAGACGTTTTCCCTCGATTTCGAGCCGGGCGGATTCTTCTTTGGCGAGTTGGGCCAGCTCGGAATCAGCCGGTTCGCTTTTCAGCAGGGCGCGGTTCTCGTCCAGCTGGGCGAGGGTTTTCAAATAGCTGCCGCCATACGCAACCAGCTCCTTGAGCCGGGCGTATTCCCGGGATAATTCCTGCGCGCGTTGCGGGTTGTCAAAAACCCTTGGGTCGCTCAGCGCGGCCTCAACCTCGGCAAAGCGGCGGGAGAATTTTTCAATGTGCGGTCGCAGATCCATTTTGGAAATGACGAATGACTAAATCCTGATGACGAAAGAATTCCCAATGCCCGAATGACAAATCACCAGGCTTGTCTGGATTCGGATTTCGTCATTCTTTGGTCATTCGTGCTTTGTTATTCGTCATTTTGGCCCATCACAAAAACAACACCGCCCGCGGAATTAAAGAACTCCAGCGGGCGGTTTTTTTGAAAATAGCTACTTCTTTTTCTTCTTGGTGGCGGCAAACGCCTCCTGTGCGGCTTGCGTCTTGGCGGCGCGTTGCTGGAATTTGTCCACGCGGCCGGCGGTGTCAACGAACTTCTGCTGGCCGGTATAGAACGGGTGGCACACGTTGCAAATGCCCACGATGATCACGGGCTTGGTGGAGCGGGTCTTGATCTCATTGCCACAGGCGCAACGGATTTCCGCGTCCACATATTTCGGATGAATGTCCGTCTTCATAAAAAGGGGCGGAAGCTTACCACGAACGAGCCGGATGACAAGGGCGAATTTTTACAGAATAAACCTGCTTCGCAAAGCCAGATTATGAATAATTTTCCCTTTGCGTGAATGGCGCGCAAAGTTTAATGTTTTTTTCCGGTTTGTCCGATGGTGTAATGGTAACACAGCGCCCTTTGGAGGCGTTATTCATGGTTCGAATCCATGTCGGACAGCCAATTTTATCAATGAAAATGCGGGTTCTGTGGATGTTTGCACAGAATTTGCACAACAACCGGCACGAACTGCTGACCGTCGCGTGAGATTCCCTGTCACCATCCGACACCGCGCCAGCAACGCGAAGATTTACGCGCCTGCCGGGAAGTTCGCTTACTACCGCGTCGCCTACGCCACTGCGGGCAAACGCCGGATGCAGACCTTCGCCGCCTATTCCGACGCCAAAGCTGCCGCCGAACGCATCGTGCGGGAACTGGCGAACGGATCACAGGCCGCCGCCCTCTCTGCCAGCCAGTCCCGTGACGCGCTTGCTGCCTTTGAACGGCTGGACGGCCATTTCAAATCCAAAGGGAAGCGCATCAGCCTCAATACTGCCGTGGCGGACTATCTGGACGCAGTTGGCCGGTTGAATGTCCCGTTGTCCGCTGCCGTGACGGGCTATTTGAACACCGTGGCGACGGTCAAGCGCGTGGACTTGGCCGCAGCCGTCAAAGAGTTTGTGGACGGGCGCGAGGCCGAGACGAAATCGGTGAACGGCAAAAGGCCGGAATTGAGCAAAAGCTATTTCCTCAATACGAAGCTCTGGCTTGGCTGGTTTGAAAAAACCTTTCCGGCGACGGCGGTTTGCGACCTGACAAGGGAGCATCTCGACTTGTTCATGGCCGGACGCAGCCACCTTGCCGCCAAGTCCAAAAATCATCTCCGCGCCACAGTGAAGATGTTTTTGAACTGGTGCATCAAGAAAGATTATTTGCCCGCGAACCACCGCTTGATGGATGCGTCTGGCATGAAGCGGCAAAAAGCCGACAGCGGCGAAACGGATTTTTTCCGCCCGGCTGAATTGCGTTCCATGCTGGACGCGGCAGACGACACCATGCGACCGATTATCGCGCTGCAAGGTCTGGCTGGGATTCGGCTGCAAGAAGCCCAGCGTTTGACGTGGCAGGATGTTTTCAGCGTGGCGGGACACGTCGCCATTTCCGCCACGAAATCCAAGACCCGCAGCCGCCGCTTGGTTGAAATCTGCCCGGCATTGGCCGCGTGGCTTGAACCCTATCGGCAGCATGAAGGCGCGTTGTGGACACAGAGCCGCGACACCTACCACGCGGCGTTTGTCGAACTCCGCGAATCCCAAAAAATCCCGGCGCGGAAAAACGGATTACGCCACGGTTTTTGCACCTACCACTTCGCGCTGCATGACAACGAGAATCTGACGGCGGCACAGGCTGGAAACAGTCCCGCCGTGATTCATTCGGCTTACAAAGGACTGGCGACGAAAGCCGAGGCGGGGAAATGGTTCAACGTCAGGCCGCCGAAAGCCGCCAAGAACGTGATTTCACTCAAGGCCGCTGCAACCAACAACTAACCGAACCATGAGCAAAAGGGGTGACAGCGCCGGAAAGGCAACCAAAACGACCGGCACGAGTGATGAACGCTCCATAGGGAGGATATTTTCATGCGATCTTGATGATGCCGCATTTGAACCTTT
>JBEKSU010000037.1:0-24180 GCA_049516755.1 Verrucomicrobiota bacterium
GAGATTATAAAACGAACAGGCTATCGGAGATACTTTCCCGAAGAAGAAGACACTCTGTTAACCGGCGACCAAAAGAAAATAGTTGTCTGCAACGAGTGGGCTCTGAGCAATATCGGTAAATTCATTGAGCGTGCCCGTGAACTGGGTTTTCAAATTTCACAATTGCCTCAATAAATTTAAAAGCCAAAAAGCCGCTGGATTGCTCCAGCGGCTTTTAATTCTTTGCGCAGACTATCAGTTCGCGGCGCGACCGCCGACGCCCTTGGTGCCTTTGGCGATGACCTTGTCGGATTGCTTCGGGCGCAGCGCGCGGGAAGCCGCGCCGGCGCGCCACATTTCGGAATTGTGGATTTCGCCCAGTTCCTTTGCCAACTGCGCCTGGTAGTTGCGGGCGCCGCAGGCGGAGAGCACGCGGGCGCATTCCTTGCCGGTCTTGACGCGATTATAGAGATCTTTGAAGACCGGCAGGGTGGCTTTCTTGAATTTGGGTTTCCAGTCGAGCGCGCCGCGCTGGGCGGTGGCGGAGCAATTGGAATACATCCAGTCCATGCCGTTTTCATCCACGAGCCGGATGAGGCTCTGGGTCAGTTCCTCGACGGTTTCGTTGAACGCCTCGCTCGGCGTGTGGCCGTGGGCGCGGAGCACTTCGTATTGCGCCTCCATGATGCCGGCCAGGGCGCCCATCAACACGCCGCGTTCGCCGGTGAGGTCGCTGAACACTTCATGCTGGAATGTGGTCGGGAACAGGTAACCCGAGCCGATGCCAATGCCGACGGCCAGGCAGCGCTCCTCAGCGTGGCCGGTGGCGTCCTGCTCGACGGCAAAGCTGGAATTGATGCCCGCGCCGGTCAGGAAATTGCGGCGCACGTTCAGGCCGGAGCCTTTCGGGGCGACCATGATGACGTCCACGTTCTTGGGCGGGATGACGCCGGTCTGTTTCTTGTAGGCGATGGAAAAGCCGTGCGAGAAATAAAGCGCGGCACCGGGCTTGAGATTTTTCTTCACCAACGGCCAGATGGTGCGCTGGGCGGCATCCGAAACGAGCATCTGGATGATGGTGCCCTTTTGTACCGCTTCCTCGATGTCGAACAAGGTCTTGCCGGGCTTCCAGCCGTCGGCGACGGCGCGGTCCCAGTCGCGTTTGAACGATTTGGCCTGGCCGACGATGACGTGGAAGCCGTTGTCGCGCAGGTTCAGTCCCTGCGCCGGGCCTTGCACGCCATAGCCGATGATGGCGATGGTCTCGTTCTTGAGCACCTGGCGCGCCCGGGCCATCGGGAATTCCTTGCGCGTGATGACTTTTTCCTTGGTTCCGCCGAAATCAATGATTGCCATAATATTTTTTTAGTTGGGAGTTGATGGTTGAAAGTTGAGTGCTTGCTTGGCTTGAAACTGAAAACTTGATGCTTGAAACTATTTTCTTGGCAATGCGATCTTGCCGGTGCGCGTGATTTCCTGCACGCCAAACGAATCCATCAGGCCGATGAATTTCTCCACCTTGCTTTCGGCGCCGGTGATTTCGATGACGAGACTCTTGGGCTGCACGTCCACGATTTTGGCGCGGAAAATGTCCGTGATCTGCATGACCTCGGCGCGCGACTTCGAGTCCACCGCCACCTTGACGAGCACCAGTTCGCGGTCCACGCATTCGCCTTCGTGAAAATCCTGCACCTTGATCACGTCCGGCAGCTTGTTGAGCTGCTTGACGATCTGTTCCAGCGTGGCCTCGTCGCCGTGGGTGACGATGGTCATGCGCGACGTTTTGGGGTTCTGGGTCGGGCCGACGTTGAGCGTGTCAATGTTGTAGCCGCGGCCGCTGAACAGGCCGGCCACGCGCGTGAGCACGCCGAACTTGTTCTCCACCAGCACTGAAATGGTATGTCGCATAAATCCCGTTGGAACGGAAGGAAAGCTTAATCATGCGAATGAAAAGGGTCAATTTGCAAATTCGAGTAACCTAGCCTTTGCGTCCAAGAATGATCAGGGTGCGGATTGGAAGGCGAAACTCACCTTTTTCAAATCGAATGCCCAATCCCGCCAGATGTTCTTGAGGCGCGGCCGCCAACCGCGCCCGGATTTCTGCCTGCGCGGCTGGTGCGGTGCTGCTGACTTCACACCAGCGCCGGATGGTCAGTCCGGCGGGCATTTCCGTTTGTTTGGATTCCAATGCCTCGATGGCAAGACCGTTCGCTTCGAAAAATTCCCGCCAGCGGGCAGTTGTATGGCTCCGGACATGAGTCGGATCATGCAGCATTTCGATTTCGTGGTTCAAGTCATCGAGAGCCGGATTTTCATCGCCCACCAGATCAATCACCGCCACGCTGCCGCCGGCCTTCACCAGCCGCGCCATTTCCCGAACGGCTTTGGCGGCGTCTGGAAAATGATGCGGCGCCAGGCGTGAAACGACGGCGTCGAAGGAATTGGCGGGGAGCGGCACCGCCTCGGCGTAGGCGTGAACCGTTTCCACTTTCACACCGCGTGCTTCCGCCAGTTTCTCGAACTGCCGCAGCATGTTGGGAGCCGCATCCACACCGACAAGGCGGGAGGCTTTGCCCGCGAATGACAAGGCAAGATGGCCCGGACCGCAAGCCACGTCGCAGACCGAAGTGAGCCGCTTCGAACCCAGCAGTTCATGCAACCGCCGGATCGTGGGGCTGTTGGCATGAACTTCACTGACGGCGTATTGGCCGGCAATGGCATCAAAATGTTTTGGCGCGGACATTGTCATAGCAATGGCTCTCCAGAACTGTAGGAGGACGCTTCCATCCCTCTTTATCCAAAATCAAAAGAACGGATGTGCGCCTATTGTTCCGCTGCTGTCGTTAGCGGGCTGTGATTCCATCCAGCGATGCGGCCTGTTTTTTCAACTGACAATTTTTGCATTTGATGCCGATGATGGCAATTCAATCCGGATGATTGCCAGCCAGCAGATCAGGACAAAGGCAGCGAACCCGGCCAGCCACAATCCAAGAATCAAACTGGCCGGCTTGTAAATAAATTCGAGTGTTCCGCTTCCGGCAGGGACAACCACGCCGCGGACGGCATAATTTGCCCGAAGAACCGGCACGGACCGTCCATTCCAATATGCACGCCAGCCCTTGTCCCAATTATCAGCCAGCACGACCAATCCCGGGGTTTCCATATGCACTGATACCATGATGTGGGTTGGGATTTCGTTTGTGATTTCGGCGGTGCCGCGGCACAAGGCAGGCAGTTCGACCGGTGATTCGACACATGCCACTGCAAGCGGATTGAATTGGGGCGAGGCCAATTCCTCCAATTCCTCATGGTCGCTGGTCACAGTTTCAACCGACCTTGGGACGAACGTCCGCGGGAGGGCATTGGAGTTGACCATGACCCAATAGTCGTTTCCTTGAAACGCGGGTTTGGCCGATGATGCAGGGTTGCCGCGAAAAATCGCATAGCGTACGTCGAGCATATCCAGAACCGGAACCAGATGGATCGTGTCGGCCGGAGAGATGTACCCTTTCGGCGTCAACAATTGAGTGGCCGCATAGGTGGCAGTAACCTGGCCCGGTATGGCCGTTGTTTTCAGCAAATCCACCATTCGGGCAGGATCAATCGCATCGTAACCTCTGATGTCATTTAAACCCTGCATCATGGCCAGCGATGCCGGCAGACAATTGACGCCAATTACGCGGCCGGGAGCAGATTGGGCGACCTTTTCCAAGGCCGCAATCCCTGGATAATAGAGGCTCGGGTCGCATTGTGTATTGCGGCCATGGTCAAACCATAGCAAGTCCCCCATCAACAGAACTGCCAGTACTGGCAACCAACGAAAACGCCCGATCGGTGCAACCCATAAAAGCAACCATCCCAAAAAACCCAGGCCACAAAACATCGCCATGACGGTGTAATGGCGGGTGAACCATGCCTGAATCTGTTCCACGTCCGTGACGGTTTGAATTGCAGCCCACCTTTGCTGGTAGAAGGCATCGAATTTGGCTTGATTCGAGATTGGTTCAGGCAGGACGATGGAACGATAGACACACCAACCGCAAAGTGCGGCCAGCAAGACGGCCGGCAGCCAAAACCACCATCGTCGTTGGATCGGACCGCGCAAAAGATTTTCCAGTCCGGTGGCGGCCAGGGCGAGAATCGCAAAGGAGGTCAGAAACACGAGGCGATTGTGGGACATCATGTTCAATCCGGGCAGGCGCAACAGATCAACAAAAACCGGAACATCCAGGGACCAGCTGAGACCAAAGAACGCGAGAAAAATCCAAAAGGCATTGATTGCGTGATGACGCCGGCTGCACCAGGCCAGGGGGGCGACCAGCAATGTGGCGAAAACACCGGGGTAGGCCGCGGTTGTGCTTTCCATGAAATTCGGTTCAGTCCAAGGTGAAATAAAAGTGCTGCCCTTTTCAGTTGTGCCGTAGATGTCAGGCAACACCACTGGTGGCAACGCTGCCAGTCCAACCGGAGGACGTTCCTCCAAGCCTTCACTGCGATGCACCATCCGGGAACCTGATTGTGCGTACTCCACCAATGGCAACAGGTGCGGAGCTGCCAGCAAAAATCCAAGCCCCCAGCCCAGTATCAGCATCACACCGGCCGTCCAAAATTGCCGATGAAACCATCCACCGGGATGTGCGTCCCACAAACACCAGACAGCGTAAATTCCGGCGCCCAAAAGCACCTGTCCGGCGATGTCAACATGCCCGCTGGTCAGCACCAAAAACGTAACGACGCTTAAACCGATGGTTGCCAATGAGCTGGCGCCACGGATCGTTTTGTCAACCAGCAAGAACATCCAGGGAAGCCAGGTTACTGCCAGGCATGTGGGAAAACTTGCCCAAAGAACAAAAAAAGCCGTCAAAGGATAACACCAGGCGCAAACGGTTGCCGGCCAAAAACTGACCGTCAATACTCTTCGGCAAAAAAAATACATTCCCATACCCGCCACCAGCGCGGCGAAGAGTGGCACCCAGGCGAGTATGACTGGCGATTGGGTGCAACATTCCAGAAGAAGAAAAATCGAGTATTTCGGCCACACAAAAGGAACGCCTCCATATTGATAGGGCGCCCACAAAGGGAAACGGCCCTTGTGGATTTCTGAAGCCGCAAAGCAGCGCATCGGTTCGAATTGATCAACCAAATCGCCTAATACCCGATTATGCGGGACCATGCCGGCAATTTCTGGATTTTGAGGAATATATATTTCTGGTATGGTGAGAAGATCCAAGGGAAGCAGGATTTTTTTTCCAATCAACGAAGGGCCATACAGGATTGCCTGCCCCAAAACGATGCCGGCAAGGACAATCAGCAGCTTCGAGGCTTTCCAGTCGAAAAACTTTCGGTTTCCGCCGTTCATTGATGGAATCACTGCCCTGACAGTTGATCAAAAGAATGGATTGTGCCCTTTCTCCTCCGCCACCGTCGTCAGCGGGCCGTGGCCGGGGCAGATCAAGGTTTCCGCCGGCAGCGATAAAATTTGTTCGCGCACCTTTTGCCGCGCCAGATCCCACGACTGGTTGCCGCGGCCGATGGATCCGGCGAAGATCGCGTCGCCCACAATCGCCACGTGCGGCGCGTCCTCCTGCCAGTTGCCAACCACATAAGTCACGCCGTCTTCCGCATGGCCGGGGGTTTCGCGATAGGTCACGCGCAAGCCGCCGAGGGGGACGATCTCGCTCGGTTTGTTGCGCTGGTCCACGGGCGCGTTTTTGGAGCCGGAATGCAGGCGCGCCTTCGGCCAGGCCTCGCGGATTTTGGGCAGGACTTCGACATGATCCCAATGCGAATGCGTTATGAAAATGTGGCGGAGCTGAAGCTGCTCGGCGGCGATGGTGTCAAGAATTGGTTTGGCGTCGAGTCCGGTGTCAAAGAGCGCCGCGTCACGCGTGACTTCATCCCAGACGAGGTAACAATTCACCGACAGCCCTTCGCCCGCCGTTGTGAACGCGCGGATTTCGTGCCAGAGGCTCAAATCTTTTTGCGCGGGCAGCCAGCCATTGGCAATGGCTTCGAGTTTGGCCGGATTCAGCCCGATGAGATTTGCCAGCGCCGTGAAATCCGGCGGCTTGCCGGCTTGTCCGGTTTTTTCCAGCGTGGCCAGTTCGGCTTCGGGAATACCCGCCGCGGCTGCCGCCTTTGCGGCGGAAACGCCGCTCATTGCCCGCGCCTTGCAAATAATGTCACCCAGATGATCTTCAAGATTCATGCGGGAACGGTAGCGGTCTGGGCCAATGACCGCAAGCATGCGACTTGACGCCGGCGGCTGGTATGCTAGGAATTGAATGGGAATCAGATCCGAATGTTCCGGCCAAAGCCAGCCAAAGAGCCCGAGCGTTTCTACCTGCTGCCTGGCATGGGCGGACGGGAAGCACGCCGCAAGCACCTCTATTTTCTCAAATTGTCCATCGTCGCCGCACTGGGGCTGTCGTTGATTTTGGCGGGGTTGATGTATTTGTTGAATCGTTTTGTCTTTTGAGCGGCGCGCTTGACCCGACGGGGTTTGTTGTTAGCATGCGCGCTGATTTTGATGAAGTTTCTGCGTTTCATTACAATTGTGCCGGCGGCTTTTTGTTTCAGCCTGCCGTTGCACGCGGAATTGGTTGATGCCATCAAGGCCGTGGTGAACAACGGGGTCGTCACCTATGCGGAAGTCGAAGAATTCGTTGCGCCGGCGGCCCAGGCGTTGCAGCGGGAATATGCCGGCGAGCCGGTCATGTTCCGGCAAAAACTTGACGACACGCTCAACGACGGTCAGGAGCAATTGGTCGAGCGGCAGTTGATTTTGCATGCCTTTGACACGGAGGGATACCGGTTGCCCGACACCGTCGTGGACGAACTGGTCCAGGAACGCATTCGCGAGCGGTTTGGTGACCGCATCACGCTGATGAAGACGCTTCAGGCGCAGGGCCAGACGTACGAAAAATTCCGCCAGCAGGTGCGCGATCAATACATCGTTGCGGCGTTGCGTGCCAAAACCATTTCGCCGGACAAAATCATCATCTCGCCCTACAAGGTGGAAACCTACTATCTCGGCCACCAGGACGATTTCAAAGTTGAGGACGAAGTCAAATTGCGCATGATTGTGCTCAACAAAACTTCCAGCGACGACACCAACACGGTGCGCCTGGCCGGCGAGATTCTTGCCCAGATCAAGGAAGGCGCGACGTTTCAGGAAATGGCCTCCGTTTATTCGCAGGATTCGCAGCGCAGCCAGGGCGGCGATCGCGGCTGGGTTGAACGCTCCCTTTTGCGCAAGGAACTCGCCGATGTCGCCTTCACCCTCAAACCCGGCCAGGTCAGCGATGTGATTGACATGCCCGAGGCCTGCTATCTCATGCTGGTCGAACAGGTGCGCCCCGCGCATGTCAAACCGCTCAGCGAGGTGCGTGACGACGTGGAGTTGACCCTCCGCACCCAGGCGCAGAAACAGCTCGAACAACAGTGGATTGAGAAGTTGAAAAAGCAAACATTCATCCGCTTGTTCTGAATTCCGCCGCGAGTTGGGAGCATTTTTGCTCTCAATTCCAAACCAACAACTCTCAATTTAAATGACTGGCTGGATCGGCATTACGCTGGGTGATGTCACCGGCATCGGCCCCGAAGTCGCCCTCAAGGCCATCGCCGCCGAAACCGCCGGCGATCAAGCGCGCTACCTGCTGATTGGCGACAGGGATTGCCTGCTTCAACTCAATCAAAAACCCGGACTCAATCTGCCGCTGAAAAGTTTTTCAGGTTACGGCGACTCCGGCCGGTTCTTCATCACGAATCCGTTGGCCGAACCACTGCCGGTAAATTTGCCCGCCGGTTCACCGCTCGCCGCCAACGCTGCCGTCGCTGCATTGCGTGACGGCGGACAGCGCTGCCTGCGCGGTGAACTTGACGCGCTCGTCACCGCGCCGGTCAACAAGGAATCCATCATCCGCGCCGGCCATAAATTCATCGGCCAGACTGAATTCATCTCCGAACTCGCCCAGGCCAAACGCACCGCGATGATGCTGCTCGGCACGGATGAACATGGACGCTGGCTGCGCGTCGCGCTGGCCACCATTCACATTTCCATCAAATCGGTTCCAGAAAAACTCACGCCGGAAAAACTCGCGCTCGCCATCGAGCTGGCCGCGCAAGCCTGTCACGATTTGAATCTGCCGCGCGCGCGCATCGCCGTTTGCGGCCTGAATCCACACGCGGGCGAAGGCGGGCAATTCGGCGACGAGGAAATCAAAACCATCACACCGGCGGTCCTCGCCGCGCAAAAACGCGGTCTCGACGTGGTTGGCCCGTTGAGCGGCGACACGGTTTTTCATTATGCCCTGCAGGGGGATTTTGACGTGGTGGTCGCGATGTATCACGACCAGGGGCTTGCGCCGCTGAAAGCCGTCGCGTTCGACACCGGTGTGAACTGGACGCTCGGCCTGCCGTTCATCCGCACGTCGCCCGACCACGGCACGGCTTACGACATCGCGGGCAAAGGCATCGCCAATCCGTCGAGCATGATTTCCGCCATTCGACTGGCGAAGCAACTGGCGAAGAATAATAGGTAGGGACAGCGCGCTGCGCTGTCCGGACGCCGCAGCGCGGCGTCCTACCCGATCAGCTCGCGGACCTTGGATTGAATATCGCCGCCGCGCATCAAAGATTCGCCCACTAAAATCGCGCCCGCGCCGCATTTCTTCAATCGCTCCACATCCGCCCGCGTGTGAATGCCGCTCTCGGCCACGAGCAAAGTAGGACAGGCATCCTGCCTGTCTCCATTTTTAATTTTAGAAACAGGCGGGACGCCTGTCCTACGGAATAATTCCGCCGCCAGTTTTTCAGTCGTGGCCAGGTCCACATTGAAATTTTTCAAGTTGCGGTTGTTGACGCCGATGAGCTTCGCGCCGATCTTCAGCGCCCGTTCCAGTTCAACCTCATCGTGGACCTCGACCAGCGCGGCCAGACCCGCTTCCACCGCGAGGGAATGGAATTTTTTCAATTGTTCGTCACTTAAGATGGCCGCGATGAGCAGAATGGCGTCCGCGCCCCATTCGATGGCTTCGAGGATTTGCCGCTCATCAATGATGAAGTCCTTGCGCAGCAGCGGCAGCTTCACCGCGGCGCGGATTTGCCGGAGATATTCGAGCGAACCCTGAAAAAACTTTTCGTCGGTCAGCACCGACAAACAGCTAGCGCCCGCCGCTTCGTATTCCTTCGCAATGCGAATTGGATCGAAGTCCTTGCAAATCACGCCCGCTGATGGCGACGCCTTCTTGACCTCGGCAATCAACGCGATGTCGCCGCGTCGCGGCTGGCGCAACGCCGCGAGAAAGTCGCGCTGCTCGTCGCGTTCGAGCAACGCATCGCGCAAATCGCCGGCGGCGATGAGCCTCGCGGGTAACTTCGCGACCTCGCGTTTTTTTTCTTCAACGATTTCGTCGAGAATGTTCACAAATTTATTTTACCGCAGAGGCGCGGAGATAAACAAAAGTGACGCATTGAAAGCAAAATGGCAAAGAATGCAATCCCACAGGCTTGCGGACTTTTCCCGCAAATAGCATTGGACAATTGTTAATGCGCTTAAATCTAAAGCTGCTATCCATGAATGAAAATAGTATCGCCAGTGTGTGTTAGCTGTCCACGCAACGATTAAAATCATACTGATGGCAACCGGATAAGATTGACGAAATGCTTTGTAAAGAAATCCGCGATAAACAATTTCTTCACAAACGGGCGCAAGCATCAAAAGCGGAAGCAGGAAAAAATATTTCTCAACGCTGATCGTGTTTCTAAACGAAGTAAGTTCGTAATTGTAAACGCCCGGCCCAAATCCATGAGATGCCAGAAAATGCCCCAAAAATCTTATTATCAAAGCTATGACAACTCCAAACCAAACAAAATCGCTGGGCTTACAGTCAAGGCTGAACCCTTTCAAAAAGGTCGCGAACGCTTCAGTTCGTGCAAAATAAGCTGCAACCAATAATTCAACCGCATAGTGTAAAACTGATCTCGTGAAATATCCTAATCCACTACTCAAAAAACTTGGGGAAAATGAAAACACCAATCGGTTGAAACCAAACAAAATAAATCCAAACAAAAAAAACGTTCCGACACATTTCCACGCATCCAACGCTGACCATTTGTAATCGGGAAATGTAAGATAAGGCTCGTCTTTTTTTAGCGCAATTTCGCTTTCTTGTTTTTCAGCCGTCGTCAATCGCGGAGAACCATCTGACAATAATTCACCATCAATGACACAATTCGTTGTTTCGTCGGGATATTCTTTTCCGCAATATGGACATTTTTTCATGCGGGGAAACATTTATTCCTCATCATCCTTTACTCCCTGCATCCGTTTCAACGGACAGCCGGCGCGGAGCCAGCCGTTTACAAACGCATCCAGGTCGCCGTCCATCACGCCTTGAACATTGCTCGTTTCCACGCCGGTGCGCAAATCCTTCACCATGCGGTAGGGTTGAAAGACATAGCTCCGGATCTGGTTGCCCCACGAAATGCTGCCCTTCTCGCCGTAAAACCGTTCCATGTCGGCCTTCGCCGCATCCACCCGCTGGGCGTAAATCCGCGACAGCAACAGCCGCATCGCGGTGGCGCGATTCTGATGTTGGGAGCGTTGGGTCTGTGACGCGACGACGAGACCGGTTGGGATATGGGTGATACGCACGGCGGTTTCGACCTTGTTCACGTTCTGGCCGCCCTTGCCGCCGGAACGGAACGTGTCCACCTGGAATTCATTCGGCGGGATGACGATATCGGGCGACGATTCCTCGATTTCCGCAATCACGTCCACGCTGGCGAAACTTGTGTGGCGGCGCTTATTGGAATCGAAGGGCGAGATGCGCACGAGCCGGTGGACGCCGCGTTCGGCCTTGGCAAAGCCGTAGGCATTTTCGCCCTCAAGCAGCATCGTGATGCTTTTGAGCCCCGCGCCTTCGCCAGGCAGCGCGTCGGTGACCTCGACTTCCCAGCCGCGGGCTTCGGCCCAGCGTTGATACATGCGCGAGAGCATTTCCGCCCAATCCTGCGCCTCGGTGCCGCCGGCGCCGGCGTTGATGCTGAGGATGCAATTCTTCCGGTCGTGCGGGCCGCTGAGAAAAACGCGCAATTCCAGCGACTCGAGGGCCTTGGAAAACTTTGCGAGATCGCGCGTGAGTTCCTTTTCCACCTGCGCCTGTGCATCGGGCGGTTCGGCCTCGCCGAGTTCGAGCATCACGCGGAAATCGTCGAGTTGCTTTTCCGCCTGGAGCAGCGGCTCGATTTTGTTGCGGAGGGAATTGGCCTCGTCAATCAGGCCTTGGGCCTTTTCGCGGTTGTTCCAGAAATTGTCGGCGGCCATGAGCGCATTGAGTTCGCCCAGGCGTTTTTGCGCGTTGGGGACGTCAAAGAAACCTCCGCAGATGCGTGAGTTTCCCGGTGACGGTGGCAATTTCAGTTTTAACCATTTCAAACATGATGCGACAGAATAGGGCATTCAGAATCCGGAATCCAGAAGGGAAAAGGCTTGGTACTGTCCGAAATTTGGCTGTAGGGCACGACGTAAGGAGTGCTTGCCCAAACGACTCGTTACCTCGTCGCCTACAAATCAGGACGCTACCAAAGGTTTTTGACACGAATTGAAATTGGTAGGGCGCGATGTCCCCCTCGCGCCGCGGCTCGCTGGGACAGCGAGCCCTACCTGAAGTCACGGAATTACCAGCCGGTTCGTGGCAACGCCGGTTTGCTGAAGCAGATCGCGCAAGCCGTGTGCGGTTGCTTCCTGGACGCTTCCGTCGGCGAAGCCGATGTAGCCGACAGATTTATAATTCGCCGGAGTCCAGAAATGGGATTTGTAGGAAGTATGGCGCGGATGGTTCCAAGCAATTGGTGCATTCGTTGAAAGTTCCAACAGCCCTGATTTTGCCGGAACACCGCTGATGGCGAAGTTGTCGTCGCCGGAGAGAAGCATCTGCGGCTTGCTATCGTTGGCAACCAGGCCAACGAAGTAGCTGATGTGTGAGTCGTTGAAGCCGGTTGCAAAGTTGGTTGCCCAAACCCGATGAGCAGCGTCCTCCGGGCAAATCAGAATTTTGGGCGTGCTCAATTCGTTGGACATTACCTGGAAACAGGCGGCGACGTTTCCGGTGGCAACCAACTCCATTGCGCCGCCGTTTGTTGCTGAAACTGCCATTGGATATTTGTCGCCGTGGTCGCCTTCCCAAACTCGGAAAGCCAAACCGATTTGTTTGAGATTATTAACGCATGAAATTTGTTGTGCCCGAACCGGGTGATGATTTGAAAATGCTGAAAAAAGCATCGCTGCCAGGAAAGCAATCAGAGCAATAATGACCACCACCTCCACCAGCGTCAGCGCGGCAGCCTGTTGATTTGAAAAGCGCAGTTTCATGATCGTTTGATGGAATTCATGAGCCGATGGGAGTTTAGCATACCCTATGCCGTGACATTTTCCGCTTCAAATCGGCCGGGCGGAAGTGAAAAGGAAAAATCTCACGCACTTTTGCGTGAAGTTCACGCATGGCCGCAGCCGGCTTTATTTGCCGGAATTAATCGCAACCCACGCCATGTACACCAGAACCACAATGATAATTCCCCCAATGCTGACACCAATCCAGAAAATGATGCCACTCCGGTTGCGCTTTTTGGAAAATTCCTTGCTGGTGTCGAAACCCGGCGGACGGCCACCGCCTTCCAGTTCGCTCAAGCTGACGCCGCGCGGAATGACCATGGTGGCTTCCACCTGCTTTTTGACCGGGCTGGGAGCGGGGGCTGTGGTCGAAGCGGAGCCTGGCGCGGAATTCTGCGCTCCGGTATCCAGTTTCAATTCAATCTGGCCAAGCCGCAGCGTCTGGCCGGGCTTCAAAACGCTTTCGGTGATTTGTTCGCCGTTGATGAACGTGCCGTTCGTTGAATTGAGGTCTTTGATGACGACATCACTGCCGCGCAACAGCACTTCGCAATGATGGCTGGAGACGGACGGCTCGGCGATTTGAAACATGTTGTCCTCGACGCGGCCAACCGTGGTACGATCCACGTTCAGCTCGTGCGCGCGGCCGTTCAGGCCTTGGGTCAGAATAACAAGTTTGGCCATGGACTTACGATAAGCCGATTATGGTCACGGCGCGTTTCAAGTCAAACCGAAATCTGGGAAAATGATTTTTTTAACCCCGCCGTTCAATCAACGCCCGGAATTCAGCGAACAACGGTGTCGAATCATGCGGCCCGGGCGACGCTTCCGGATGATATTGCACGCAAAAAACGGGCTTGGTCTTGTGGCGCAGGCCCTCGACGGTTTGATCGTTCAAATTAATGCGATTTACCGCGACGTCGGCCGGCAAGGATTTCGCGTCCACGGCAAACCCGTGGTTTTGCGACGTGATTTCGACCCGGCCGGATTCCAGGTCCTTGACCGGCTGGTTTGCGCCGCGATGACCGAACTTGAGCTTGAAGGTTTTTCCACCGAAGGCTTGTCCGATGATTTGGTGACCCAGGCAAATCCCAAAAACAGGCACGCCGCTGTCCACCAGCGTCTTCACTTCGCGCACAATGTAGTTGAGCGCCGACGGGTCGCCGGGGCCGTTGGACAGGAAGATGCCCGCCGGCTTGTGTTTGAGCGCATCGTCGGCGGTGGCGGGGGCTGGCAAGACCTGCACCTTGAAACCGTGCTGCCGCAGCCGGCGCAGAATGTTGTATTTCATCCCATAATCAAAGGCGACGATGGGAATGTCTGCTGGCGGCAGCGGCTGGCGCAACTGGCGCGCATTGGCCGGTTCGTTGCCGATGGCCAGTTTGAAACTTGCGCTCTGCTCGTCCTTTTCGTCCCAGCGAAACGCGGCCTTGTGCGTGACCTCTTTCACGTAGTCTACGCCGACAAATACGAATTCCTTTGCGCGTTTGATGGCAGCCGTTTCCGAAATGTCCTCCGTGGATATGAAACCGTTCATTGCCCCGCGCACACGGAGTTTTTTAGTCAGAGCCCGGGTGTCTATGCCTTGGATCCCCGGAATCCCGTTTTTTTTGAGATATTCCGCGAGCGAAAAATCCGCGCGCCAGTTGCTGACCACGGGCGAAAGTTCACGGATGACAAAGCCGGCCACGTGCGGCCGCCACGACTCCACGTCCACCTCGTTGACACCATAATTGCCGATGAGCGGATAGGTCATCGTGACGATCTGGGCCTTGTAGGACGGGTCGGTGAGGATTTCCTGGTAGCCAGTCATGGAAGTGTTGAAGCAGACTTCGCCGCCCGCGGACGCGCGCGCGCCGAAACCTTGTCCGTGAAATACGGAACCATCTTCCAATGCCAGAATTGCTTTCATTTTCGGTGACCGACCGCGCGCGATGCTAGGCGAGTGACGCCGCGGGTCAAGTTTGAAACCCACCCCCCTGTTTCACGACCCTTTTGGAACGGTTCAGGGGGCAGACTTTTTCATCGCTTCCAGCGACGCGATGTACGGCGTCGGTCCGCCGGATTTATAACCCGATTCGCCAATCTTCCGGTTATTGCTGTCGAGCACGATGACGGTGGGATAACCCTCGATATGGTACTGAGCGGCCAGTTTTTGATTGGCCTGTTTTTGCTCGCTGCTTAGGTGTTTCTGGCGTGGAAAATCCACTTCCACCAGCACAATGTTCTTGTTCGCGTAGGCGATGAACTCGGGTTGCGAAAAGACCTCGTTCTTCAACCGAATGCACCACGGACACCAATCCGAGCCCGTGAAATCCAGCAACACCATTTTGTTTTCAGCCTTGGCCAGGGCTTGTGCCTTGGCCAGATCCGTCAGCCACTGCGTTCCGGTGGCGCTGACCTGACCACCTGGGGCTTGACTGGCTTTCCAGCGTTCCAGTTCCTCAATGAAGGCCTTCGCCCCGCCCTCGGTATAACCTTCCTGTCGTCCCAGCACCTTGCCCTGGCTGTCCATCAGGATGAGGGTTGGAAAACTCTGCACCTTGAACCGCTCCTGCCAGGCGGCATTGGCCTTTTTCACCGCGTCGTTTTGAGGGGTTTGTTGGGGGAAATCAATCTCGACCAGCACGAGGCTCTTCCCGGCGTAGGCGCGAAATTCGGGTGTTGAAAGCGCTTCCTGGTCGAATTTCTTGCACCAGCCACACCAGTCGGAGCCAGTGAAAAAAAGCAGGATGGGTTTGTTTTCCAACCGGGCTTTCGCCACCGGCTGGTCCAACACCGTCAACCAGCCGGATTCACCGGCCGCGCCGGCTTGAAACACCAGCCAGCCAGCCATCAAGCCCAGAAGGATTTTTCTCATGGCTTGACCTTTCCGTCATCCGCCAATCTGGACTTCGCACCGACTCTCCTGTTCCGACCAAACTTCCCTGCCGCCGACGATGGTGGCTACTGCCCGGCCCTTGAGTTTCCAGCCGAAGAACGGGCTGTTGGCCGATTTGCTCGCGGTTTCGTCACGTTTGAATATCCATTCCCGGTCCGGATCAAAGACCGTCACGTCCGCATCCGAGCCGACGGCGAGCGTGCCTTTTTTCAAATTCAGCAGTCGCGCCGGATTTACCGTGTATTTGACAATAAAATCGGGGAGCGAAAGGCGTTTGGCGTGAACCAGTTGCATGAGCGCCAGCGCCAGTTCGGTTTCCAAACCGGTGATGCCAAATGGCGCGTAGTCGAATTCCACCTCCTTCTCGTAATCGCAGTGCGGCGCGTGGTCGCTGCACAAAATTTCGATCGTGCCATCGGCCAGCCCCGCCAGGATCGCCTCGCGATCGTGCGCGGAGCGCAAGGGCGGATTCATTTTGAAATTCGTGTCGTAAGCCGGCCATTCGGGGATCTCGTCCTGGAATTCCGCCAGCATTTTCCCATCATTGGCCCAAAATCTTGCACCACCGGCCACTGCTGCATCGGTGAGCGTGAAATGATGCGGGCAGGCCTCTCCGGAAATCGGCACACCGCGCTTCTTCGCCTCGCGCAGCCGGGCGACGCTGCCCGCGGCGCTGAGGTGCTGGCAATGGACGCGCGCACCGGTGAGTTCGGCGAGCAGGATGTTGCGCGCCACGATCATCTCCTCGCCTGCGGCCGGCCAGCCGCGCAATCCGAGCGCGGTGTTCCAATAGCCTTCGTGCATCACGCCGTCGGTCACGAGCGAATAATCCTGGCAATGATCCATCACCGGCAGATCGAACATTTTGGCATATTCCAGCGCGCGGCGCATGAGTTCGTTGTTTTGTACGCAATGGCCATCGTCGGTGATGGCCACGACGCCGGCGCGTTTGAGCGAGCCGATGGGCGCGAGTTCCTCGCCCGCGATGTTTTTCGTGATGGCCCCGGTGACAAAGACGTTCACAACGCCATGCTGGGCGGCGCGTTCATGGATAAGCGCAACGGTTCCGGCGTTGTCAATGGCCGGCGACGTGTTTGGCATGCAGACGACCGAGGTGAAGCCGCCCCGCGCGGCGGCGGCAGTGCCAGTGGCGATATTTTCCTTGGTCGTCTGGCCGGGCTCGCGCAGATGCACGTGCAGGTCAATCAAGCCGGGACAAACAATTTTTCCTTTGGCATCAAATCGTTTGATGTCCCCAGGCGCCTTGGCGGCGTCTTTGCCGATGGCGGTGATTTTTCCGTTGAGGATGAGCAAATCAGCAACGGTATCGAGGCGATTGGCGGGGTCTATGACTCGCCCGCCGGTCAAAAGCAGCGAGTTCATGCGCCACGAGCATACATACGGCAGGTTGACAAGGCAAGTGCCGTCGATATGATTTGAAGTGTTGCAAGTCTCGTGGGCTTGCCGCGTCAGCCTTGGCTCTTTTGGCGATGGCTCGACAAGCCGGGTGGGTTCGCTGTAGCGTGGCGGGTCTGCCGCGCCGAAGTCCCGCCAGGCGGGACGAAGGCGGGCGTAGTTCAATGGTAGAACGGAAGCCTTCCAAGCTTCACACGTGGGTTCGATTCCCATCGCCCGCTCCAGGCTCCAAAGTGATGGAGTGGATCATTTTCCGGTTTTCCTGCTGCTAATGTTTCAACCGGAAAAACAGGGAACCATTTGGCTTGTAGAACGACACGCTATTTATCCCGTTACTGCTGGTCACCGATCCCGTGTAATCACCCCAGTTGGTCGTCGTCAAATCCGAATTGGTTTGCAACACAATTCCCGACCCGGTTGAAGGCCACGATACGACGATAGTGTCCAACACTGTGGGGGTGGTCGGCGGGTCGGTGAGGATGATGGACAGCGTCAGTGGATCAGATGGTCCCGGCCCTATATCAGTCGCCACCGGATGGAACGGTACGGAATTGCTTTCCGACACCCCGTCAACGGTGTAGGTCCCGGTGAAGAAAAATGACTGTGTTCCAAGTTGCGAAGCACAAGCGACGATGTTGCTTTGTTGGGTCGCAATGCTGTCGGCTGACGTGCCATCCGGCCACCAAGCGTTGCCGGAGCCGCAGGTGATGATTTCATTGACCAATTGGTCCGCCGGACCGTTGGTGACATAGGTGTTTTGGCCGTTGGGCCCATAAATGATTCCCAGGTAAACGGGATTGGCACTGCCAGTGTTCAAACTTGAATACGAGTAAGGAATGGGCGAATAGGTCCAATCCAGCGTGTTGCCGGGGTCCGTAGAGGTCATCGTGAACGACAACTGCGCGATGGAGATGAGATTGGTACCGCCCTTGATGTCCATGCCGAACGTCAGCCGGTTGCCCGACTCCTGGGCGAAGGCCGGGCCAAAGGCATTACCTGGGTCGGCCACTCCCATCCAGGATGGAAAACTGGTCACCAGGTTGTTCGTCACCGGAACCGCGTTCGTTATTTGCTGATAGTAGCTCGGCGACGACGGATCCCCATAGGAAGAATATCCGTTCAGGATGGCGGTCACGGCATTGGACGACCAGGCATTCCAATTGGGCGAACCCCACCGGTTCGGTGCCAGCGCGGGAAAAACCGTGATGGTGATGCCTCCGCTCAATACCGGGCCGGAATTGGCCACCACCGGATTGAGTGTCACGGAATTGGAGCCCGACACGCCTTCAATCGTGTAGGCCCCCGTGAAATTAAAGGGCTGATCGCCAATCTGCGAGGCACAAAGCACAATGTTGCTTTGCTCGCTGGCAATGTCGCCGGACGCGTCGTACACCGCCCACGCATTGCCGGAACCGCGCCCGACGATCTCATTGACCAGTTGCGTCGCCGGGCCGCTGGTGATGTAGGTGTTGGTACCGTCGGGACCATAGATGATTCCGACGTATGAGGAACTGTAGTTGTAGGAACCCTGCGCGAAAGTAAAGTCAAGTGTATTGCTCGGGTCGGAGGAATGGGCGCTGAAGGACAATTGCGAGATGGATATCAGGTTGGTACCGCCTTTGATGTCGATGCCGAACTGGAGCCGGTTGCCCAGTTCCTGGGAAAAATTCACGCCGAAAATATCCCCGGGGTCAGCCAAGCCGTCCCACGATGGGAAACCAGTCACAATGTTATTCGTCACCGAAATCACAGCGGGCGCCTGCTGGTAATAGCCGGGTGACGACGGGTCGCCATACGCGGCATATCCGTTGACGATGGCAATGGTGGCATTGGAAACCCAGGCATTCCAATTGGGTGAACCATAGACATTGGGCGCCAAGGCAGGAATGACCTTGATGGTGAGGCCTTGCGCCTGCACCGGGCTGAAAGGCGTCGCGAGTACGGCCAGGAAAATGCCACCCAAAATCAAACGTCGGGCTGAAGTCATTTGTGTCATCGATTAAATTATTTAACAGAAACCGGCCGGAACGTAATATATTAGGGACAGAATGCTGGTTTTGAGGGGTGAACTGCTCCCGATGAGGGGAAAATCCGGGCGCAAATGACGTCGGAGGCAAGTGGTAAAAAACTCCAAAGGCTAAAGTTTATGAAAATTAATTTTCAAATTTCACCCTGCCCGGTTTCGGACTTTGGCCGCTATATGCCTGCGTGGCTACTTGGAGCAGCAAGTCGTTCAATTCTTGCAAATGCGGCGGTTTGCTGACCACGGCGTCCACGGTCGAAGCGATCGTTGCGTCACCCCTCACGGCCGCACCCCAGCCGGTCAATATGATGATCGGCGTACCGGGGGATTCGGTCTTGATCGTCCGGGCCACAATACGGCCGTCAATGTCCGGCATGCCCATGTCGGTAATGACAACATCGTAAGGCAGGTTTTTAAGCGCGGCGGTGCGGAACATTTCTATGCCTTCTTTTCCGCCGGAGGCGATCATCACCCGATGACCGAGATGTGTAAGGCAGTCATTCAGCAGTTCCCCAACCTGCGGGTCGTCATCAATGCAAAGGATGCGCAGGGAGCGTTTCGGTTTGGTTTGAGCCATGTCTTCACCCGGTTGATTGATGGTTTGCAGATGGTGCCGGGAAACTTCCAGCAGATCCGAATCATCGACTGTGGAAGGCCCATTCATTTATAAAACAGTTTGTCGGTTCGATAATCAAGTTGTTTCATGAGAAAATGGCGCCGCGATTAAACGGCGGATAATCGCGCAGGTTTCGTTGGCATTTTCCACTGGCTGACTATGGCACTTGTGCGGGTGCAAAACCGCGATAAAAGCGGCTGGGATAATTCGTCGCATCGGTATCAACGTACGTGAACAACCCGTTGGCATCGGTCAGGTTCGTGCTGATCGAGGTCCTGGTTGGTACTTCCCGACAGGGTAATGGCGGGATTGCCATCCGGCTGAAGGATAATTGAAATCGTGATGGCGTCGGGTATGTTCGGCGGGAGCGGGTTGGGGACGTTGCCCGAGAAGTTGAAGTTAACGGGGAAGTCACCGCCGGAACCCACCATGGTGACCGAGATCTGATGGATGCTGCCGTCCGCGTTGGTGCCGCCATCCACAAAGCTGCCCAGGTCGAAGGCGACCAGCACCGGCGCCGCGGCAGCTCCATTGATGGAGGGAATGCTCACGCCATACATATATTGGCTTCCATTCTCGAGGACCAGGTCCGAATACCCTTCGACCTCCCCTTCAAAGGTCGCATTGCCGGTGTCGGTGTTCACCTGGTAAATATCCGTGTTATCGCCGGTATTGCTCAAATACAGGTTGCCATCGGAGTCAAAACGGATGTTCTGCGCCAGGTTGAGATTATACGGACTGCCAAAACTCCCGACAAAGGATGACGCTCCGGTGGTCGGATCAATCGTGTATAGACCGTTCTGGGCCGCGCCGAACAAGGTCCCGTTGCTCGGATCGAAAGCGATGGATTCCAGGCCGGGCACGTTCATTGATGCCACCGGAGTGACGGCTCCGCTCGTACTATCAAAGGTTACCAAAGATGCGCCATTGTTTGCCAGGCCGTACAAGGTTCCATCCGGCGCGTAGGCGATGTCGTTGTAAAGCGTCGAGCCCAGGTCGGCAATTTCGGTGAAGTCACCGTTCATCAGATTGATGATGCCGAAACCGTTGTCGCCCGTGTTGAACTCAACGGCCAGACATGGCCAGGCTGCCAGCCACCACCATGCCCAACACTGCCTTGTTGATTTTGTTTAACATAGACTTTGTACTCAATTTAACCGTTTGAGTTTTGGCCTTTAATTTTAGCTCTACAACCCCCTGCTAACCACTCACATTGATTTCCGTTATTTCCAGTTAGCTGTCTTAGACTGATACACTCCGTGTCTCCAAGCAACTGATATGCCACCATCATTGGAACGTGCAAATATTGATTTTTTTAGAAAACGATTCTAGCGTAAGTTATTGATGTGGAAGTAAATTCGTTAAATCAGGTGAGAATTTAACGTGGTAAAAATGATAGAATAATTTCTAAATACCTTTACTAAAACATGTTGCGTCCACAATTTGATTGTCGGCCATACAAATGAAACGAAAATTATAGTTTTCTACTGGTTAAATCAAAAAAAATCTCGGTTCCGACAGGAGGCCTATACCGGTTGTATCTTATCATCATTTATCAGTATGTGACGCAAAAACCCAAGTTTATGTCCAATATATATGCATTATTGTCCAAGCCAGTGTCTTAAAGTGTTGCACTTCATGGAAAAAATGGTCTTACACGAGTAAATTATGGAGATTTTCAAATTTTCGTGTCTAAATATTTTACAGAGTCCCGTATAGGGCTCAAACGGGTGGTTGGAACATCAATTCTGCTTTGCCAGATGACATGCAGTCCAATGGCGGGATGAAATTTCGCGCAACGACGGAACATCGGTTTTGCAACGCGCCTCGGCAATCGGACAACGCGGGTGAAATGGGCAGCCGGGCGGCGGATGAATCGGCGACGGTACGTCGCCCGGTAATATGATCCGCTGCCGTTTCGATTCCGGGTCCACTTCGGGTATGGCGGAAATCAACGCCTGCGTGTACGGGTGCCGCGGTTCGCGAATGATGCTTTTAGCCTCCGCCATTTCCACAATCTTGCCGAGATACATCACCATTACCCGGCGGCTGATGTGCTCCACCACGGCGAGGTCGTGGGCGATGAAAAGGTACGCAATGCCCCGCTGCTGCTGCAAATCCTGGAGCAGATTGATGATCTGCGCCTGCACGGAAACGTCCAGCGCGCTCACGGGTTCGTCGCAAATGATCAGTTCCGGTTCGACGGCCAGTGCCCGGGCGATGCCGATGCGTTGCCGCTGGCCGCCGCTGAATTCGTGCGGATAACGTTGCGCATAGACCGGGTCGAGCCCCACGTCCCGGAGCAGTTCAAGGATGCGCTTTTGCCGCGCGGATTTGCTGTCGGTCAACTGGTGGATGTCCAGCGCCTCGCCGACGATCTGCTCGACGGTCATGCGCGGGTTGAGCGAGCCGTAGGGGTCCTGAAAAATCATCTGGAACTTCCGCCGCCGCGCGCGCAATTCCGAACCGCCCATCCGCGTGATGTCCTCGCCGCTGAGCAAAACACTGCCCGCCGTCGGTTCGACCAGTCGCACGATGGCGCGGCCAAGTGTCGTCTTGCCGCAGCCGCTTTCGCCAACGAGACCGAGCGTTTCGCCCGGCTCGATGGCAAAACTCACGTCATCCACTGCCTTCACAAATTCGTGGGCGCGGCTGAACATTCCGTGTTTCACGGGAAAATGGACTTTTAAATTTTTAACTTCGAGCAGGCTCATGGCGTTTTCCAAAACGGACAGCGGACCCACCGACCGGCCTCGATCTCGGCCAGTTCGGGAATTCTTTCCGAGCATTCCGGTTTGGCGATCGGGCAGCGTGGGGCAAAACGGCAGCCGGGCGGGAAATTGCCGATGCGCGGGACGTTGCCCGGAATGGCAGTAAGGCGGCTGGCCCCGCCGGATAATCTTGGCACGGAGTTGATCAAAGCCCTGGTGTAGGGATGCAACGGGCGGCGCAACAATTCCCTCGCGGTTGACAGCTCGACGATCTGTCCGGCGTACATCACGGCCACGCGATCGGCCATGTCGCCAACGATGCCGAGGTTGTGCGTGATGAGCAGGATCGCCATGCCCAGCCGCTGCTTGAGCTCGTGGAGCAGTTCGAGAATTTGTGCCTGGATGGTCACGTCGAGCGCCGTCGTCGGCTCATCGGCCACCAGCAGTTTCGGCTCGCTGGCCAGCGCCATGGCGATCATCACGCGCTGCTGCATGCCGCCGGACATCTCAAACGGATAATTTTTAATGCGCGATTCCGGCGCGGGAATGCCGACCAGTTTGAGCAGCCGGATAACTTCCTCATTGGTCGCTTTTTCCGGCCGGTGCAGTTTGAGCGATTCCTTGATCTGGTTGCCGACACGGAAAACGGGGTTCAGCGACGTGCCCGGTTCCTGAAAAACGTAGCTGACCACACCGCCGCGGATCCGGCGCAGCTCATCATTCGACATTTTCAACACGTCCCGGCCGTTCAACAGGATTTCCCCGCCGACATAATTCGCCGGTGGCACCGGCACAAGCTGCGCGATGGAAAGGGCAGTCACGGTTTTGCCGCAGCCGCTTTCGCCCACGAGACAGACCGTTTCGCCCGTGCCGATGGTCAGCGACACGCCGTCCACGGCGCGCAGGGCATCGGCGCCGGTGCCGAAGTCCATTTTAAGATTCTTGATTTCGAGCAGGTTCATGACTTCGTGTCCGCTGCGTCTCTTAATCCATCGCCAAGAAAGTTGAAAGCCAGAACGGTGACAAAAATCGCCGCGCCGGGCGCGAGCAGCCAGGGATAATTCCGCAAATACTCGGTATTTTGGGCGGCGGTCAGCATATTGCCCCAACTCGCGTTTGGCTCCTGAATGCCCACGCCGAGGAAACTCAGCACGACCTCGCCGAGAATATAATAGGGCACGCTTAACGTCGCGGCGACGATGACGTACGAAAATGTGTTCGGCAAAATGTGGCGCACGATGAGTTTCAGATGTGACTGGCCGAGCGCGCGCGCGGCCAGAACGAATTGCTGTTCCCGCAACGACAGCGTCATGCCGCGGATCACCCGCGCCATGCTCGCCCAGCCGATAAAACTCAGGATGATGATGATCATCGCATAGACCTGCGCGGAACTCATGCCCGGCGGAAACGTGGCGCGCAGCGAAATGATGAGGTACAGCGCGGGAATGGACATGATCAATTCGCACAACCGCATGATGACCGTGTCGGTCCGTCCGCTGAAATAGCCCGAAATCCCGCCGATGATCATGCCGAAGCTGAACGACAGCAGGATGCCGACGATGCCGATGGAAAGCGAAATTTGCGAGCCGTAAAGCAGCCGCGAAAGAACATCCCGCCCGAATTGGTCGGTGCCGAGCAGATAAACCGGGTATTGGTCGTCACCGGTGCCGAACAGGTGTATCGTGGCCGGAATCAGGCCGAACAATTTGTATTTTTCGCCGGGCACAAAGAAATGGATTGGCCTGGCTTCATTCGGGACGGCGCGATAATTGAAATCGCCCGGCAGTTGCTCATACCGCGGCACGACCAGACGAAAACCGGAAAGCCGCAGCCACGTTGGCGGATGGAAGAAGCGGTCCCGATCCTGCCGTTCGAAGTGATACGGCGCGACAAATCCGGCGAACAACGCCACGAGGTAAAGCCCGATCAAAATCACGCCGCCCACCATCGCAATGCGCCGCCGCTGCAACCGCCGCCAGAACAACTGCCACGGTGACAGCGGTTGCTCCGCGGTCAAATTTTGCGATGGCGCGGTGCGTTTCATTTATTTCAGCCGGATGCGCGGGTCGCTCCACGCGAGCAGCAGGTCGGCGATGAAGTTTCCCACCACCAGCAACCCGGTGGCCATGACCACGCAGTCCACGACCAGGTAGGAATCCT
>JBEKSU010000038.1:0-19526 GCA_049516755.1 Verrucomicrobiota bacterium
GATTTCGGCGGCGATCTTGTCGCGCCAGAGCGGCAGCGTCATCGTCGCCAATGGACGATACAACACCGGCGACATCTTCACGTCCGCCATGAGGCCGAGGCTGAAGTCGGGCACTTTGGCCTTGTAAGCCAGGTCAAGCGACGCCTGCGCCTGCCGCACCTCGGCTTCCATCGCCTTGAGTTGCGGATTGCGCGCGAACGCGGTGTCGAGGATTTGCTCCGGCGATAAATCCAGCGTTGTGGCTTCAAAATGGCCGGGCAGGAGCGGGACCGGGTGTTCGCGCGTGAGCCCCAGCACCGCCTTGAATTGCGCCTGTAGCGGGTGGCGCGAGTCTTCGAGATTGGCGATTTCCGTTTTCAGCCGGTCCTCTTCGATTTGGGCGCGATACACATCCTGCAACGTCACCTGGCCGACATCGTTTTGTGCCCGCGCGATGCGTTCCAGTTCGGACAGCAGGCGGAGCATCTCCCGGTCAACGCGGATTTTTTCATCGAGGAACCAAAGCCGGTAATAACTTTGTTTGACATCGTAGGCGGTCTGGAGCACCGCGCTTTCAAATGTGAAATATTTGGCCTGACTATCCGCTGTGGCGACCTTCGCCTGCGTCCGCAATTTGCCCGGCCCGGGAAATTGCTGCATGAATCCCGGCATCACCGACGTGACGATGTTCTTGATGTCCATCTGGAACGTCAGTTGCGGATCGGGCAGCGACCGCGTCACCGTGATGTTTTCCACCGAGGCCGACCAGTCGTAATACGCCGCCTCGACCTGCGGCTGGTTGAGCATGGCGTAAGTGAGGAAATCGCCGAGGGACGAATTGGTCGTGAGGTCGGGTAACACCGGGCGCTGGCCGTTCGGCCGGTAGGCCGCTTTCACCGTCCCAATCTGTTGGCGGGCCTCGCGCTCGCCGGGCGTGGTGAAGCCTTTACAACCGGTCAGTGCCAGCACGGCGAATAGTATCACCGCGCTACCGAACCAAAACCGGCCATATGTTTGTTTCAAACTCACCTGTGTAAAATCCAACGGCTTGAGAAATTCCATCACGCAGCAACGACAGGAATCCCCGCGGGTGCCTGCGTGGACACACTGCGGGCGTTCAGAAGGTAGGAGTCAGATGAGCCGGGCGCAATCCCGCGCGTAAAGCGGTGCGCTGGATGCCGTCAATGACAATACGAACGCGGAAGAAATCGAACCCGCTGCATTTTCGGGCAAGGCCCAAGCCATCACAGCCGGAGCCAGGAATGAAAATTGGTTTTGAATGCCGGACGGGGCGGGAACTGCAGGCGCGGACTGCGAGCCGGACATTGGTGCGGAGCAGCAATTCATTTTGCCACCGCAATGGCAGCAGCCGTGAGCCGGTTGCCGGGCGCACGCTGGCAGCGCTGGCGCGGCCAACAACTGCGCCCAGACCAACAACAGACCGAACAAAATGGCACCGAATCGTTTCACAAATTCATCCGCGCACACGGCGGCGGTTTAAATCACTTTTTGGCGACCGCAGCGTCCTGGATTTTCTTCAGGTATTTGGCCGGGTCCTTGTCGAAATCCTTTTTGCAGCCCGAGCAGCACAATTTTACTTCCTGGCCCTGGTAAGTGAATACGTACGCCTTGCCCATCTCACCGAGTTTTTCGCCGGACACGGGGCAGGTGGTCAGTTTGTCCGGTTTGGGCGGTGTGGCCGCCGCCGAATTCGTGTCGGCCGCCCAGCCGGCCAGCGGCAAGGCAAGAAACGGAACGGTCAGCGCAAGGGCCACAAGCATTTTCAATGTTTTCATGGTCAATTTCAGGATAAATTATACACCCGGTTTGTCAAGTTGTCTTTCCCCAAATTGAGCGACACGGCGATGAAATATGGCGCCGGGCCAAAGCCGAATTTAGGTTTGTCATTTGACCTGCGCGAAGATTTTAACGCCAAGGCGCAAATGTAGCGCAGGCTTTCCAGCCTGCGGGTTCTGGCGACTTTCCAGTCGCCAGTACGGGTGGATTAGAAACCTGGGACAGGAATGTCTGTGTTACGCATATAATTACGCCGTTGCCAGATTGTCTTCCAACATCTTCGATCGCGCGGAATTTTCCGGGGCGGCGGGTTCCGGCGGGTTTTCCAGCACTTTGATCGGTTCGTAGAACGTGTTTCGTTGCACCGGCGTTCGGCCGGCTTCGCGGATGGCTTTGATCATGTTCGCCTCGGTCTGCAATTGCGGCGAGGTCGCGCCGGCCATGTGGAAGATGTGTTCCTCAATGATGGTGCCGTGCAAATCGTCCGCGCCATAGCTCAACGCCACCTGCGCGAGTTTCAGGCCCATGCCCACCCAATACGCCGTGATGTGGTCGAAGTTGTCGAGATAGATGCGGCTCACGGCGATGGTGCGCAGCGCGTCGAAACCGGTCGGCGGTTTTTCCACCGGAATGTCGTTGTCCTCCGGCTGATACGGCAACGGCACGAAACCGACAAAGCCCTTTGTCTCATCCTGCAATGCGCGCAACTGCCGCAGATGGTCCACGCGGTCGGCCAGCGATTCGACGTGGCCGTAGAGCATCGTGCACGTACTACGACCACCTAGTTTATGCCATATTCGATGTACCTCCAGGTACTCCTCGGCGGATTCCTTGCCCTTGGCGATGGCCGAGCGGACTTCCTTGCGAAAGATTTCCGCGCCACCGCCGGTGAGCGAATCCAGCCCGGCGGCTTTCAGCTCAATCAAAGTTTGTTCGACCGATTTTTTGGCCAGCCAGGCGAGGTGCAGAATTTCAATGGCGGTGAAGCATTTAAGGTGCAACCTGGGAGCGCCGCCAGCGACTTTGTTCGACGTAGCGCAGGCGTCCTCGCCTGCGAGTTTCTGCACCGTCCCGGTGCGGCGCTCAGAGGTTTTCCCATTGTCTGGCAGCGAGACGCTGCCAGAAACAGCAGCCGGGACGGCTGCGCTACATTTGCCATTCAGCGCGCGCAGCGCCTTGAGCATGTCCGTGTAATAACTGAACGGCAGCGATGGATGCAGTCCGCCGACGATGTGCAGTTCGGTAATGCCGAGTTTCAAGGCTTCCCGCGCCTTGGCCACGATCTGGTCCACGGTCAATTCAAAGCCGTCGGCATCGCGTTTCTTGCGGGCGAACGAGCAGAACTGGCACGACAGGATGCAATAATTGGAGTAGTTGACGTAGCGATTGATGATGTAGCTGGCGCGGTTACCGACCTTTTTCTGGCGGGCCAAGTCGGCGATGGCGCCGACGGCGTTCAAGTCCTTGGATTCAAACAACCGGAGCGCGTCCGCCTCGGAAATGCGCTCGCCGGCGGCGACCTTGTCGTACAGGTCGCGCAGTTCGCTGCGTTGAACGAAGAAATTCATCCGTCCACAGAGTAAAGCATCATTTGCGGAACATGGCAAATGCGCCAATCCAACGTGCTGCCGGCATCTTGCCGGCAGTTTTGAAATATTCTTAAGAATGACCTTCCGGCAGGATGCCGGAAGCACGTTAATCTGCAAACGCTCCGAACAGCGCGCGCATCTCCTCGTCCACGTCCGCCGCATCGGCCAGGGTTTGCGCGATTTCGTCGCGCAACAATTGCCGGTAACGCTTCCGCAGCCGGTGCACCGCCACGCGTACGGCGCCTTCGTCCATGCCCAGCGCTTTCGCAGCGTCGGCATGGGACAGCTCGCCCTTGCCGGCGGTCAGGAAAATTTTCAACTCCGCGAACTGTTTCCCCCGGCCGTCCGCCTCGCACTCGGTCTGGAGCCGTTCGATGACCTTGGCCAGCAGGGTCATGGCCCACTCGCGGTCGAACGCCTTGTCGGGGCTCGGCTCGGCGGTGGCGGCGATTTGGAACTGCGTGTCAGCGGTCTGCCAGTCAAGTGACAGGTGCGGCACGCCGCCGCCGCGTTTCTGACGCCGGGATTTGTCCCATTCATTGGCAAGAAAATGTTTCAACGACGCCAGCAGGAACGCGCGAAACCGTCCGCGCTCGGCGCTGAGGCCGGTAAGATAATTTTTCCCCAGGAACCGCGCGAAGAATTCCTGGGTGAGATCCTCGGAGTCTTCCTTCGTATGGCCGCAGCGGCGGACATAGGCATAGAGCGGGAACCAGTAGATGCGGCAAAGCTCCTCCAGCGCCCGGTCGGATTGCGGTGTGCTCCGTTGTCCGGCGGCGAGCACGACCGTCCAGTGCGTCGTGGCGAAGATATCGCCGGGCGCGCCCGTGGACGGCGTGGAGGCGTCGGAGGTCAAGCAGTTCCCGGCAGGATGAGCTGGCACGCGGCCAGGAATTTTTCCGGGTCGTCCGGTGAAAAGCCAATGCGTTTGAAACAACCGGATTTCTTTGTCAGCAACACGTGGCGGCAGAAATTGCAATTATCGAGCTTCACGCCCCAGATGAAACCTTTCTGGCCGTGGAAAATAGACGGGCGCACCTCGATTTTCGAGATCTCGCCGGCGGGAATGACGAGCGTGTGGAAAAGAAACCAGGATTGCAGTTCGAGCCGGTCACGATAGATGCGATATTCCTGCCACAGGCCTCTGCCTGTCCGTTTTGAAATGTAAATGGGCACGTCGTTCATCGGCCAGCATGGTTGACGGTTTTGTTGCCCGGTTCAATTAATGAAATACCCCGCCGCCCGCCATTGGCCATCTTTTTCGAGCATGAAGGTGACGGTTTCGACCGCGGATTTTTTGTTGGTGAAGGAAGTTTCAAATTGCATGATGATGTAGCGGCCATCCGGCGCGCCAGGAAGCGACTCCAGTTCCTGCGCCGATTTTAATTTGCGGGAAACCAGTGATGCCAACGGTTGGCGGGCCTGTTGCAGGGCTCCCACCCATTTTTCCGAAGTGATTGCCGATTGAAAATACGCGGCGGCATCGGTCCAGCTTTGCGCATAGCTGCCGCTGTCAATTTCCCGCAACCAGGCTTGCGCCGGCTCAACCGCCGCGCTGTTGGTGGTACTGCGAGGCACGATGACATAGCCTGCCGCCCGCCATTGGCCGTCCGTTTCCAAGGCAAACGTGGCCGTCTCGGACGCGGCTTTCAATCCTTCGAACGAACTGGCAAATTTTGCGACGAAAAGCGCACCCTTTGGTTCCGCTTTTTCCACTGTGCGGGACAGCAATTTGCCCAGCGGCTTGCGAACGCTCTCGGATTTGTTCACCCAGTCATCCTGTGTCACCAGGATGCGGAAATTTTCCGACGCCTGCTGCCAGCTTTCGGCATATTGCCCTCCGTCCATCAAGCCCAGCCAGTTCTGGACTGCCGTCATTGCGGTGTCGGTGGAATTGGATCGGGGTTGCACCAGGTTGTCGTGAATCTTCGCACCATGCTGATTCTCGCTCGGGCCGGTTGCCGATGGCTTGGACTTGAAGTTCAACAAATCCAGCAACACCTGACATTCGGCATCGCTCAATTTTCCCGTCACCTCGACCGCCGGTCCGTTGATCCGGTCGCGAATCACCGGCGCTTTCAACACGCGTCCGCGCCAGACAATGGCCAGCCGGCGGCCGATATTGGTGGCGGTGATGTCCGAAAATTCCCGCGCGGCGTCGCTCTTGAGCACAACACTGATGGTTTTGTCTTCGGCTTGACCGGACTCAAGGCTGGCGCTGGCGACAGCGGAACTGTCCAGCAACACTTTCTTCAAGACGCGCAATTTCGTCTGCCCGGTCAGGTCGTTGGGATCGGCCAACTCGTCGGCGGGAGTGTTGGTGTCGCCCTCGGCGGCCACGAGCCGGAATTCGAGTTCCCCTGACGGGGACATCGTTTGTAGCGAAGTGACCGGCGAACCAGTGACAGCGTTTCCATTTTGCACCAGCTTGTAGCGAATCTTCACGCCATGCGAATCCACACTGACGATTTGCAACACACCTTGCACGTCATTGCGCGTGCTGAACAAATACAGATTCGTGCCGACAATATTGATCACCGGCCTCCACAAAATGTTGCGAAGCAGGGCGGGCTCTTGCTCAAAACGCGATCGTTCGCTTGCGGTCGCCATTTTCTGCGCGAGGTATGCGGAGATTCCATCGAAAGTCAAATCCGATTCGTTCGTCGTTAGAGGAGAAATGCCTCCGCATACTCGCATGTCCAACGTGCTCAATAAGGTCTCCTCCGATCTGCCGTCTTGCACATACAAATCCACTCCGGCTATGCGCAGTGAATTAGTTCCGCCCGGGGAAAAATCCAGCGCGCGCCCCGGTTTCGGCTCGATGAATTTTCCAAAGGCCAGATTGAGCGCGCGGCGGAAAGCGTTGGTTGGTTCAATGACGCGCTCGATCACCGGGCCAAAAGCGGGCGTTGTCGCTGTCGAGTCGCCTTTTGCCAAGCTCCATCCTTTCGGAAGTTTGCTTTCTTCAAGCGCTTCGGCCTTGGTTCCAAAATAGAGTGCGGCAAACGAACCACCATCAGCATACATCGAAACATGGGGCAGTCCTGGAACCAGATGGGAATGAATTAGTTCGAAATCGCCCCGGCCCCTGGAAATCTCCATTCGTTGTTGTGAGTCTTCCGGAACACGTATGTTTGTTGGAGTGGTAATATAAAGCGCGAGCTCCGCTTGGTCGTGACTGACGAGGTTGTAATGGCCTTTGACCACCATCCGCTCCGGTGTCCGGTCCACGGAGACGATTTCAATGGAATCGCCTTTTGGGAACCAGGCCTGTCCGATGTGAAATTCGGAGGGGGTGTCTCCACTTTGGCGCAAGACATATAATCCGGGTTTCGAGTGGAAGAGAATATAGTCGCCGTTTTTCCATTCCATGAACATGTAGTTGGTGCCGCCGATGCTCCTGATTTCATAGCTGGCTGCCGTTCGGTCGCTGGGGTTGATGATCTTTCCCTTGGTCCAGGTGAGCCAGCGATAACTTGTCCGGCCGCCGGGCAAAATGGAGAATTTTTGGAACACCACCAATTCACCCTGCAACGACTTAGTACCCGGTTTGAAATCCTCCGGCACTCCGACGAAATCAACGCTGGTCCATTGGCCAAGCGCCTGCGAATCGTTGACAAAAGGCTGGTTGATATTGTCCACGTTCCGGCAACAAAACAACAGTGTCGCGGTTGTGCTGGTGACAAGACCCAGTGCTAAAATCCCGATGCTCAAGGCGTGCAAGGCGATTTGCGGCCGGCGAAATGGCCCCGCTTCTTTTGACCGGCTCACCCAGCGCCAAATCCCACGGACAATCAAAAAATCCACCGCCGTAACCGCAACAATCAGAGACGCCATCCACAGCGCAATGTCCCAGGCATTGACAAACAGCGAGCCATTCAGGCCGCGCCCGTGGGCCACAATTTTCACCAGCAAGAGCCAGAAAAAGGCGAGCAATAAATCCAGTCCCGCCAGAGGGAAAAACAGGCCATCAAAAACCGCCAGTTCGAGTCCCCCAAGTTTTCCTCCCGTGTGCCGGATTTGTGCGGTTGCCAGCCAGCCAAGAATGGTTGTGCTTAACGGCGCAGCCAGCCCCAGAAACAACAACAGCCGGGACAGGCCGCCGTACGCTTGCGGAAACTGTTCCTGACCAAGCGTGATGATCAGAATCGCGGCGAGGAAGAAAAGCGTCCATGCGGCACCAAGGAAGGCTGTCGCTGAAAAGCGAGGTGGGTAGTCCGCCAGCCCATCGGGTCGGGATGTCTGACTCGCTTGGGGCCTGCCACGATCAGCTCGATAAACTAATTCGATCAGAACGGCCAGGCCGATGAGTCCAAAAAAACCTGCGAAACCGAACATCCATTTTAAACCTGGAATAAAGCCCAGGGCGGCCACACAACCCAGGACCCAGCCGGTACGCGCAACGTTGAGCGCGATGCGGGAGGTGAAGCTCAACCCCAAAGAAGGAGGAAACAGCGGGGTGCTGGTCGCGGCTGTCGCCACTTGTAGGGGTGGCGTTCCCGTGATGGTTTCCACCAGCGTCTTCACTTCGCTGACCTGCTGGTAACGAAGTTCGGGTTTCTGCTCCAGCGCGCGCAACACGACTTCGTCCAGGCGCATGTCAATTTGAACTTTCGATGATGGCGGTTCGAGGTGTTTGCCGGGGAGTTCGCCGGTGAGCATCTGGTAAAACACCACGCCCAATGCGTAAATGTCCGCGCGATGGTCCACGTCATTGGGATGGTCCACCTGCTCCGGCGCCATGTAATTCGGCGTGCCCATCACACCGGTAGGGCCGTGCTGCTGCGCGGCCCCAATTTTTGGGCTGACCAGCAGGTCAGCCCTACCAGATTCAGATTCAATAATCTTCGCCAGGCCAAAATCCGCCACCTTCACGCGGCCGCGGCGGTCGAGCAAAATATTCTCCGGCTTGATGTCGCGGTGGACGATGCCCTGGTCATGCGCGAACTGGAGCGCGTCGCAAATCTGCGGGACGATGGCCAGCGCCTCGCGCGGCGCGATGCGGCCGGCGTGGACCAATTGCCGCAGGTTCACGCCGTCCACAAATTCCATCAGGAAGTAGTAAAGTAGCGCAGGCGTCCCGCCTGTCGTCTTGCCACTTTCCCCTTCGCCAGATGCAGGCGGGACGCCTGCGCTACTTTGCACCTGACCAAACTCATACAACGTGACGATGCCGGGATGGTTCAGCTTCGCGAGCGCCTTGGCTTCACGCGCGAAGCGGCCGGCGAACGCGGCGGCGCGACCGATGCCGGGCGGAAGAATTTTCAAGGCAACGATGCGGTCCAATTCCTTTTGCCGCGCCTTGTAAACCGCACCCATGCCGCCCTTGCCGATGAGTTTGAGGATTTCGAGTTGCGGGAACAACGGCGCGAGCTCGGCCACCGGCGGCGGCGAGAACGGCGGCGTCTGCCCGCCCGTGGCGGTTTCGTCGGCCGCGCCCTGTTTCAAGAGGCAGGCGGGGCAAAGCCCGGCCAGCGCGCCGGCCGGCAGTAGCGTGCCGCATTGCGGGCAGTTGTTTCCTTTGGGCATGGGCTGGTTCAATTTTACCGTGTCCATACCCACTTCAGAAGCAAATCCCGAAAAATGTTACCGTGAAGAATGGAAAACATCGAACATTCAACATTCAACTCCCAACATCGAACTGCTCCGTACGAGTCCCCATTGGGCGTTGGGAGTTGAATGTTGAGCGTTGAATGTTCCCCCGACTTCCCCTCACCGCAGTCTGAATCCGCCCTGAAACACCACTTCCGCCACCGTCACGATCAAGAAAACGGCGCTGACGACGGCATTGAGCCGGAAGAACGCGAGATTGATCCAGTTCAAACTGCGACGGCGCGCAATCCAGTGTTCCAGCACGAGGCAGCCGACGATGAGCATCCAGCCGACGAGATACGCGATGCGGAACCGGCAGAGCAGGCCGAAGGCGAGCAGCAACCCGCACATCGCCATATGGGCGAGAAACGCCGCCTGCAGCGCGTTCTTTTGTCCCCACGCCACCACGAGCGAATGCAGCCCGTGCGCCTTGTCGAACTCGTAATCCTGCAGCGAGTAAATGATGTCGAAACCCACGAGCCAAAACACAACGGCCAGCGCCAGCGTGAGCATTTGCAAAATTTCCAGCGGCGAGACATCCGCTCCCTTCACCGCCAGCCACGCGCCCACGGGCGCGAGCGCGAGCGCGAGGCCGAGGAAAACATGGGTGTAATCCGTGAACCGTTTCGTCAGCGAATAAAAACAAATCACCACCAGCGCGACCGGCGAGAGATAAAAACACAGCGGATTGAGAAAACGGGCGGCGGCAACCAATCCGGCCCCGGCCAAAACCCAAAGGGCGATTGCCCCCGCCAGTGAAACCTGTCCGGCGGGCAGATGGCGATTGGCGGTGCGCGGGTTCAGTGCGTCGAATTTGCGGTCCGCAATGCGATTGAAGGCCATCGCGCACGTTCGCGCGCAGACCATGGCGGCGAGAACCAGCCCGAACGTCCGCCAGCCCGGCCAGCCGCGATTATCGCGCGCGGCAACGGCCATGGCCGCCAGCGCGAAGGGCAGGGCGAAAGCCGTGTGCGAGAAGCGCACGAACGAGGCCCATTTTTTGATGAGAGAAAACATTCAACGTTCAACATTCAACGCCCAACATCGAAGTGTCGGACAGCAGCGACAGAAGAATCGCGATCGGGATTGGACGGTTTGCGCGCTTCTGCTTGGACGTTTCGTTTTGCCGTTTGGATGCTTGAATGAAAAATGCGGATCAATTCGTCGGATTCACTTAAAACAAACAGCAGTGTTGGTTCGTTTTTTGCCCAACCTTTCCGCTGGATCAATCGTGCCCAGCGGCGGGTCTCACGCAATTCCTTCAGACAAACTTTGAGTTTGTGGATAAAATCATCGCGAGACTCTGCTGCTTCGGCTTCGCCATGGTTGGGATAAGGTGAGGTGCCGGATCTCAATATTTGTCCCGCAATGTGATTACCCACACGGGTATCTGGAAGCATTTCCGACAGGTCAATGATGGCCGATGCAAACTCCAGCAAACGATCTTCGAGATCAAATTTTCGATTTCCACGAGCCCCGTCATTGAGTTCCCAAACCACCTCTTCTGAATCCTTGGGCGTTGAATGTTGAATGTTGAATGTTGAATGTTCCTTTTTTTTCATTTCATTCCTTTTCTTCGCTCCAACGCGGTACTAATTTCTGTACCACGCCCAAATGATCCAGCACACGCGCCACGACCGTGTCGGCGAGTTCAACAGCAGTCTTTGCGCCGGAGTAAAAGCTGGGGTTTGCCGGCAGAATCACCGCGCCCGCCAGCAACAGCAGTTCCATGTTTTTGACATGCACCAGACTGAGCGGCGTTTCGCGCGGGACGAGGATCAGTTTTTTCCTTTCCTTCAGCACCACGTCCGCCGCGCGCAGCAAGACGTCCTCGCTGTAACCGTGCGCGATGCGGCCCATCGTGCCCATCGTGCAGGGAATGACCACCATGGCATCCGGCGGGTTCGAGCCGCTGGCGAACGGAGCGTTCATGCTTTTGACATTGTGGGCAATCACGCCGGCGGGCAACCGCAGACCGCCGGGCAGTTCCCCGGCAATGACCTGCGGCGCATAATTGCTCATCACGACGTGGATTTCGTGGGTGCGCGGGTCGAGGTTGTCGAGCAGGCGCTGGGCGTAAAGCGCGCCGCTGGCCCCGGTGATGGCAACGAGTATTTTCACTGCGGGAATCATGCCGCAAGCGCGCACCGCAAACAAGCCGCGCCCGGCGTGCTTCCGGCATCCTGCCGGAAGTACTGATTCTAAATGGGGTTTGATCCGCCGGCGGGACGCCGGCAGCACGTTGAAACAGCTTGAGTCCGGTTTCGGCATCCGCACAATGGCTGCGTGTCCAAGTCACTGGTGATCCTATTTGTTGCGGCGATGCTTCTGGCCGGGTGCGCCTCCACCCCCAACGTGCCGGAAGAAGTCATTTCGTCGCCGCCGGTCATGGCCGGCGGTGAAGCCTCTTCGTTGAACTGGACGGACACCAACGCCGCAAAACAATTTCCCGCACCGCGGGCATTCCGGCCGTTGACGCCAGCCGCCAGGGCCTATCCATCGTACACCGCGCCGGTGACGACATGGACTTCGCTGGATCGTTGGGCTGCGGAAAATAAAGTTGGCCAGCCACGTCTGGTATCCCACACGCCGGTGGCCGCCTACGCCATCGGGACGGCGAACGGCACGATGGTTTTGGACATCGGCAGCCGCGAAGCAACCTGGAACGGCGTCGAGGTCCAGCTCGGTTTCGGGCCGCAATTCATCGACGACCAGATTTTTGTCCATGGCCTCGATTTGCAGAAAAATCTCGAACCGCTGTTGTTCGGGCCGCCCTTGACGTTTGGCAATCGTGTCGTTGTGATCGACCCCGGCCACGGTGGTTCCAATGTCGGCACCCATAGCGTCCTGGATGGCCGGTTTGAGAAGGAATTCACGCTCGACTGGGCGTTGCAGCTCGCACCCTTGCTGGCGGCAAACGGCTGGCAGGTTTTTCTAACCCGCACCAACGACGTGGACGTAGCCTTGACCAACCGCGTTGCATTTGCCGAGGCGCGCCATGCGGACCTGTTCATCAGCCTGCATTTCAATTCAACCTCCGATCGCAGCCGGGAAACCGCCGGCCTGGAAACCTATTGCTCCACCCCGGCGGGCATGCCCTCCAGCCTGACGCGCGATTATGCCGACACCTGGTCGCAATATTTTCCCAACAACAATTTTGACGCGCAGAATCTGCAACTGGCCGTGCTCCTGCAGGCCGCGTTGTTGCGGGAGAGCAACGAGGACGATCGCGGCGTGCGACGGGTGCGGTTCATCGGCGTGCTGCACGGTCAACGCCGTCCCGCCGTGCTCATCGAAGGCGGTTATCTGTCAAATCCGCACGAGGCGAAGTTAATCGAGAGTCCGGAATTTCGCCAAAAACTCGCGCAAGCGGTTGCTGACGCGTTAAAATGAGAAACGCGAGACCCATTCTGGTAACGGGTGGCGCCGGTTTCATCGGTTCCCATCTGGTTGAGCGTTTACTGGCCGATGGAAAAAAAGTCGTCATCATCGACGATCTTTCCACGGGCAGTCTGGAAAACCTGCGCGCGGTCAAATCGCATCCGCGCCTGCGCGTGATTCGGTCGAAAATTTCCGCGTGCCGGGAACTGCCGAAACTGGCCGCAAAAGCCGAATTTATTTTCCATCTGGCAGCGACGGTCGGCGTGGAACTGGTGGTGAAATCCGCTTTGAGCGTTTTGGAATCAAGTTTTCATGAGACGCAGATTTTGCTGCGGGCCGCCGCGACCGGACGCACGCCTCTGTTGCTGACTTCGACCTCCGAAGTTTACGGCAAAAGCCAGAAGCAAGCGTTCGGAGAGGATGATGATCTGCTCATCGGCCCGCCCGGACAATCGCGCTGGAGCTACGCCTGCTCGAAGCTGACCGACGAATTTCTCGCGCTGGCTTACGCGCGGGAAAAATCGCTGCCGGTCATCATCGCGCGGCTGTTCAACACCGTCGGTCCGCGCCAGACCGGCCGCTACGGCATGGTGCTGCCCCGGTTCATCGCGGCGGCAAAAACGGGCGAACCACTGAAGGTTTTCGGCGACGGAGCGCAAACACGCTGTTTCTGCCACGTTGGCGATGCGGTCGAAGCGCTGGTGCGGCTGCAAAAAGTAGCGCAGGCGTCCCGCCTGCAAGTTTCGGCGACAGGCGAGACGTCTGTGCTACCTGTCTTCGGCGAAATTTTCAACGTGGGTGGCACCGAGGAGGTCAGCATCCTCAAACTGGCACGGCTCGTGGTGAAGACGCTGGATTCAAAATCGAAGATTCAACTCGTGCCGTATGCCAAAGCCTATCCGCCTTCGCCCAAGGGCTCCGGCGCGACAAGTGCGCCGGGGTTTGATGATATGCGGCGGCGCAAGCCGCTGGTGAAGAAGCTCGAACGCTTTGTGAAGTTTCGTCCGCGCACGCCGTTGCGTGAAATCATCCGGCTGACGGCGGGTTGAACTGAATTTGTCAGCGTAGACTTTGAGGTTTGAGCATCTCACAAGAATCGCTACGCTTTCGTGGTGAAAATTTCCATCATTATCCCGGCCTTCAATGAGGAAAAACTTCTGGCCGAAACACTCGCTCAAATCAAGTCGGCGAGCAGCGCATTCGCACAAACTGACTGGGAAAGCGAACTGATCGTCTGTGACAATAATTCCCATGACCGGACGGCGGAAATTGCACGGGCGGCGGGAGCAACCGTTGTGTTTGAACCGATCAACCAAATCTCCCGCGCGCGAAATACCGGTGCGGCGGCGGCGACCGGCGACTGGCTGGTCTTTGTGGACGCGGATTCCCATCCCAGCACGGAATTGTTCGTCGACATGGTGAAAGAAATCCGCTCCGGCAATTGCATGGCCGGCGGCGCGACCATTTGCTGGGATCAAAAATATTTCCTTACTGAACTGATGATGCCCATTCTGAATGCGGGATTTCGCTGGCGGCGACTGCTTCACGGAATGTTTGTTTTCATTGAAACGGCGATGTTCCGAAAACTTGGGGGTTTCAGCATCGAAACTTTTGCCGGTGAAGATTGGGAATTGGGTCAGCGAATCGAAAAGCTGGCAAAGGAAACGGGCAAACGTTTTGTCATTCTGCACCAGCATCCAATCGTGACCTCGGCCCGCAGGCTGAAGGAGCATTCACCGCTCGCACCTTTCAAAGGGCTTTATTACATCCTGTTTGTGCCACGCCGCATCAAAATCAATCGCGAAACCGCCCGCCGGTGGTATGACGGACGAAGATGATTAGATTTTAATTCCTTCGCGCGCGAGGAGTTCGCGCTTCCGATTTAATCCGCCGGAGAAACCGCCAATCTTTCCATTCGCGGCGAGCACACGATGACAGGGAACCAATACCGGAATTGGATTCGCGCCGCACGCGCCGCCGACGGCACGAACGGCTTTTGGGTTGCCGATGGCGCGGGCGATTTCACCGTAACTTTTTGTCCGGCCACGGGCGATTTTTTGCAAGGCTTTCCAGACCTTCCGCTGGAATTCTGTGCCGCTGGACAAATCCAGTGGCGGAAGTTTCCCCGGGGAACGTCCAGCAACAACATTTTTCAATGCGGCAGCGGTTGCGCGATGCCAGCGGCGAATTGGGGCGGGGACAGGTCCGCCTTCGCTACGCTTCGGCGCGACAAGCGCTTCGCGGCTTGGAAAATCCAATTCTGCCAGACCTTTTTCCGAATAACGGGCGATGAACTGGCCGGCGTTGGTGGCAATGAGCAGTTCAATCGAACCCTTTTCAAAACCGTGGCCGCCGACCTGAGGAGGCTCTAGTTTCTTTAAAGTATGAGCCTCGTTACCTCGGCTGCTACGGGAAATTGAAACTGCCTTAAACGGCCGTTTTTTCATGAATGGTTTACTCAGTGGCTGCGCATGAAAACGCAGATGGTGCCGAACAGGATGACAAACAATATGATGGCGAAAAAGATGAAGCGGTTGCGCGCCACGCGCTTCTCGTAGCGCATTGGACGCAGGCCATGCACGCCGCCGGCGGCCAGATAGGCGACGAGCCGCGGATTGTTCGTCGTCGGCCGGCGGAAATGGTTCCGGAGGCGATTGAACAGCGCGGGCAAATCGTATTTACGGACACCCAGTTCGTTGAATTGGTCGGGCGCGGCGGTTTCCTCGGTGTCGGACAAGGCTTTTATCTCTTCGAAAACCGGCTCATGCGCCGGCGGAGGCGGAGGCGGGGCCGATTCGTGCGGGCGGGCGATGGTCGCACCGTGCGGAATGGCGGTGGAACGAAATTTGGGCGTGGACACGCGCTGAAGTTGCGTATCGAGTTTCTTGATTTCGGATTCGAGGGCGGCAATCTGGTCGTTGAGCGCGCGCGAACGGTCGGAAAGCGGGTCGTTTTTTTTCTTCGCGGACGCCATACGACAATTTCAGCGCCGCATCAAAACGGCGACCAGCACGCCCAGCGCGATCGAGGCAATCAGCACCAGCGGCCAGGTCATCGCCAGGCCGAACCGGCACAGCTCGCCAAAACTCATGCTGGCGAACGGCGAGACGGCGGCGGCGGGAGCCTCTTCGGCACCAGCTTCCTTTTTCGCCTCGCCGTCCAGGACGGAAAATTTGAGCCGCGCGGCGTTCCATTCCATGCGCGCGTTTTCGATGGTGGTGAGCGCCCGGGTGAGTTCGATGCTGAAATTGTCCTTCGTCCACGCATCGTCGTGGATGGCCTGGATTTTGTCGAGCGCGTCGCGAAAATCGGCCACGGTCTTGACCATCTGCTCGGCGTCGCGGCGGGCATTGAACTCGGCCTCTTCGAGCAGGCCGAGGCCGCGCGTGAGATGGTGGATCATTTCCTGCCGGCCGGTTTGAAATTCCGTCTGGCGGCGGCGCAATTCCTCGAGCGCGGCGCGTTCGCGCTCCAAATCATCCTGCGCGTGTTTCAGTTCGGCGAGTTTTTGCTGTGCCTCGACGACCTTGCGGTCCACCTCGTCGCGCGTCGGCGCGCGGAGCGGGTCGTTGAGTGCGGGCGCACCGTAAGGCGATTTTTGCCCTTGAAAATCCGTGTCCACAAACTCCGTTGCATCGTAATCAGAAGCCATGTGGCGACTTTAGTCCCGCAGCGCGAAAGTGTAAAGCGGTGTTTGCGCTTGTCAGCGGGGGAAATGAGGCCTAAAGTAACCTCGTTCCTGACGCAAATTGAACTTTTGACATGATTGAGCTGATTCAGTTTCCGTGGAGTCCGTTCTGCATTGTTCAACGGCGCATCCTGAAGTTTGCCGGCATCCGCTTCAAAATCACCAACATCCCCAACCAGGACCGCTCGCTCGTCTGGAAGCTCACCCGGCAGCGTTATTACGGCGTTCCCATCATCAAGGACGGCCGGAACGTGGTTTTCGAAATGAGCGAGGACTCGCAGGTCATCGCCAAATACCTGGACGAGGAGCTCGAACTCGGCCTGTTTCCATCCCAATGGCGCGGAGTCCAATCCGTTCTCTGGCGGTTCATCGAAAATGAAATCGAAGGCTCGACGTTCCGGTTGAATGATATTTATTGGACGGAAAACGTGCCCGCGGCGGAACAGTTGCAATTCCTGAGGTTCAAGGAGCGCAAGTTTGGCCGCGGCTGTATTGACCAGTGGGGCAAGGAGCAGAAATTCTGGCTGAAACAGCTGGAAGAGCGGCTGATCCCTTTCGAGATCATTTTGACGCATCAACCGTATTTGCTGGATGACCAACCGCGTTTTGTGGATTTCGACCTGTTCGGCATGCTCGAAAATTTTCTCTACTCCGGCCATTACCGCCTGCCCGCGCGGCACCAGCAAATCCAGACCTGGCACCGCCGGATGAAGACGGTCAAACACAGCGATTTCAGAGCGTGAAAAATTACATCATCGACACCAACGTCCTCCTTCACGACCCCAATTCCCTGCTGAGCTTCGCAGACAACCACGTCCTGATTCCCATTGAAGTCATCGAGGAGATCGACCGCTTCAAGCGCGAGTCCAGCGAACTGGGCCAGAATGCGCGCAGCGTGTCGCGGATGCTCGACGGTTTCCGCGGCGAGGGCAGTCTGAGCGAAGGCGTGAAATTGCCCAACGGCGGCAAACTGCAAATCGCCTTCCAAAAGAACGGCCACGTCAACGGTGAAGCCCACGTGAATGGCAACAGCGTGGACAACCGGATTCTTTCGCTCGCCGCGAGCATTCAAAAGGCGCAGCCGAAAAATCCGACGATTCTCGTGAGCAAGGACATCAACCTCCGCATCAAGGCCGACGCGCTGGGATTGCAGGCCGAGGATTATGAAACCGACCGGGTGTTCATCACCGACCTTTACACCGGCATGGCGGAAATGGCCGTCAACACGAACAGGATGGCCGCGTTCCGCGCCAAAGGCGAACTGGAGCTGGATTCCGGCAAACAGTATTTTCCGAACGAATACTGCACGCTCACCGACGAAACTAATCCCAAGCGGACCGCGCTGACCAAGGTGGACGCCACCGGCACGAAGCTGATTCCCATCATTGACTGCCGCGAAGGCGTCTGGGGCATCAAGCCGCGGAACCGCGAACAGCACTTCGCCTTTGACGCGCTCCTCGACGACCGGGTCAAGCTCGTCACGCTCATGGGCAAGGCCGGCACCGGGAAAACCCTGCTGGCCATGGCCGCCGGACTCAAGCGGGTCGTCAACGACCGGGAATTCCGCCGGCTCGTGGTTGCGCGTCCGACGATTTCCATGGGCAAGGAACTGGGCTTTTTGCCGGGGTCGCTCGAAGAAAAACTTGCGCCGTGGATGCAGCCGATTCACGACGCGCTTGAAATGTTGAGCGACCTGAACATGGGGCACGACCATCGCCGCAGCGGCGACCTCATGCGCTCCGGCAGCATCGTGGTGGAGGCGCTGAGTTACATTCGGGGACGCAGCATCGCAAACCAGTTCATGATCATCGACGAGGCGCAAAACCTCACGCCGCTCGAAGCCAAGACCATCATCACCCGCGTCGGCAGCGGCACCAAAATCATCTTCACCGGCGACCCGTATCAAATTGACAATCCGTATGTGGACTCGTCATCGAACGGATTTAATTACATCGTCAGCCGCTTCCGCGCCGAAGCCATCGCTGCGCACATCGAACTGCAAAAGGGTGAACGTTCCGAACTCGCCGAACTGGCCGCCAACATTTTGTAGATTTTGTAATTTTGTCAGTTGACAAATGGCCATTGCGGTCGAAATTCCCATACATAGCTGGATTGGGCGCTTAGGGCGTCTTCAGCGGGAAAAGCAGCAAGTTGTATGATATCAAACGAAAGACCATCACCATTTGGGTTTCGGCCTTACAGCCAGCCCAAACCGCCGGTTCAGGAAGACACCCTGAAGAGCGAGAAGATTCAAATCGAGCGCAAAACCTTCGTGTTCACGCTCAAGGAAAATCCGCGCGGCCGGTTTCTGCGCATCACCGAGGACGTCGGCGGACGGCGTGACACCATCATCATCCCCTCCACGGGGCTGGAGGAGTTCAAAAAGCTCCTCGAAGACATGGTGAAAACATCGAATGAAATCCCGCAGAAAAGCAGCCCGCCGGAGATGACGTGAGAAATCACTGAGTGGCTGATGTTGCAAAAGCGGGCCCGCTGCCGCCGGCGCTCACAAACTTTTTCGGGCGGCTTTCTTCCTTGATTTCACCCGCGCCGCGTCGCCCCAGAGACTTTCCAGGTCGTAACGCTCGCGCGCGTCCTGCCGCATGATGTGCATAATCACGTCAAAAAAATCCAACACCACCCAGGCGCCATGCACCGTGCCGTCCACCGCGCGCGGCCGCACGCCGTGCTCCTCGCGCAGCTGGTCGGTAACCTCGTCCACGATGGCGCGCAGGTGCGGTTCGCTCGTACCGGATGCAATCACAAAATAATCCGTCACCGACGACAGGTCGCGCACGTCGAGGATGACAATGTCTTCCGCCTTTTTATTGTCCGCGAATTCGCGGCAGAGCCGGGCGAGTTTTTTTGAATCCATATTTGCCGGACGGGATTTAACCATGAATGGACACGGATGGACATGAATAAATTTTGGGGCCTGTAATCCTCCTCGTTCCCGTCCTCGTCCATCGTCCTTGGTTGTTCGAGGACGAGGACGAGGACGATTGGTCAGACATAAAGCCCGCTATTGCGAATCGCTTCGGCGACAAGTGGCGGCACGAGCTGGTCCACCGGCAGGCCCGCCTTCACCCGGGCGCGGATTTCCGACGAGGAAACGCCCAGCGGAAAACCCCTGAGCATGCGCCCGCGAAACGGGGGCGGAAAATCCGCCGCCGCGCCGCCCGGGCGCGGTATCGCGACAAATTCCGTGAGCTTCGCCAGTTCACCGGCTTCGCGCCATTTGTTGAGTTTGGCCGCGTTGTCGGCGCCGATAAGATAAAACAACTGCGCCTGCGGGAATCGTTTTACGAAATCGCGCAGGGTATCGATGGTGTAGGAAATACCGCCCCGGCGAATTTCCTGGCCGTCCACTTCCCAGTTCGTTTTGCCCGCGAGGGCGAGCCGCAGCCATTGCAGGCGGGCGGACGCCGGTGCGGGCCGGCCCTCCGGCTTGAACGGCGATTGCGCCGCCGGAATGAAAAACAGCCGGTCCAGGCCCAGTT
>JBEKSU010000039.1:0-19338 GCA_049516755.1 Verrucomicrobiota bacterium
TGGGCACATGCGCGTCGGGGATTTCACGAAGCTTTGGCTGAGACCAAATTGGCAGCGTGGTTTGTGCGGCAGATCGGGCTGCTTTACGCGGTGGAAAAGAAATTGCGCGAGCAAAAGGCTGGACCGGCACTGCGGCAGCCGATGCGGGTTTGGCAATCACAACCTGTGTTGGATCGGCTGCGCCGGGCGATGAGCTTGGTCCGGCGACGGACTTTGCCGCAGGGGTTGCTCGGACAGGCGATTGATTACACGCTGAAACGCTGGGAAGCCCTGACGCGGTTTGTGGAGGACGGCATGCTGGAGATCGACAACAACTTGATCGAGAATGCAATTCGGCCCAGCGCTCTTGGAAAACGCAATTGGTTGTTCATTGGCCATCCTGAAGCTGGTGAACGCAGCGCCGTCATATACACGTTGCTGGGCAGTTGCCGTCGGCATGGAATCAACCCTTTTGATTATCTGAAAGATTTGTTCGCACGCCTGCCCTCGGCGATGATCACGGAGATCAAGCGGTTCACACCGGCGGCGTGGGACAGGGCCAAGGCGAAGGAAAAACTACCAGCTCTGGCAGCTTGAATAAGTCAGCACCTAGTCTGGTTCAACTGTCCGGTTTCAACTTCTGCGTCATCTCGCGTGCGTGCTACCCCAGCCGGAAACATCACCTTTGCCTTGACTTATTCAGGTGGCGTGATAAAATCAATTCATAATTGGGATTAGACAACGAAAACGCGCATTAAAAATCTGTTCCTCCTGCCGGCGTTGATGGCCGGTTTCGGCTTGTTGCCAGCCGGCCGCGTCACGGCGCAGACCTTCACGAACGTGTATAGTTTCACGGCAACGGGTGGAGCCTATACCAATAGAGACGGTGCTTATCCGAGTGCCGGATTGATATTATCGAACAACACATTGTATGGGACGACACAGCTTGGCGGCACGAATGGCAATGGCACGGTTTTCGCCGTCAACACCGATGGCACGGGCTTTACGGTCCTGCATACTTTCACGGCACTCATCAATTCCACCAACAGCGACGGGACTCATCCGCAGGCCGGATTGCTTCAAGACGGCCCATACCTGTATGGAACGGCGGAGTCTGGCGGCACGAATGGCAATGGCACGGTGTTTCGTCTCAGAACCGATGGCCTGTATTTTACGAACCTGCATAATTTCACGGCACTTTCTACTTCTTTTGGTGGCACCAATAGCGACGGCGCTAATCCGGCTGCCGGATTGACTTTGGCGGGATTCACCACCCTTTATGGGACAGCACAGAGTGGCGGCACGAATGGCAATGGCACGGTGTTCGCCGTCAACGAGGATGGCACGGGCTTTACGGTCCTGCATACTTTCACGGCAAACAAATCTGGCACCAACAGCGACGGAGCCACTCCGCTGGGCGGATTGATTGCATCGGCCAACGACACCCTGTATGGGACTGCGAATGGTGGCGGCACCCATGGCAATGGCACGGTGTTCGCCCTCAACCCCGACGGCACGGGTTTTACGAACCTGTATAGTTTCACAGCTTTTTCTTCAGTTTATTTTAACAACTACGACGGAGAAAATCCGTATGGCGGATTGGTTTTATCGGGCGGCACGCTTTATGGGACGACCCATTCTGGCGGCACCAACAACGCCGGAACGGTATTCGCCGTCGCCACCAATGGCACGGGCTTTACGGTTCTGCATGGTTTCACCGGGGGCAGCGATGGGGCCAATCCGTATGCCGGATTGGTTTTATCGGGCAGCACCCTGTTCGGGACGGCGGGTAATGACGGCAATTCGTATGATGGCACGGTGTTCGCCGTCAACACCAATGGCACGGGTTTTACGACCCCGCATACTTTCACAAATAGTCCAGACGGATATTCTCCGCACGCCGGTTTGATTTCATCGGGCAACACCCTGTATGGGACGGCGAATGGGGGCACCAATGGCACTGGCATGGTGTTCAGTCTTTCGTTGCCGAAACCGCAACTGAAAATCACTTTTTCCGGAAGAAGTGTCGTGATGGTCTGGCCGACCAATCTCCTCAATTTCACCCTGCAATCTACCACGAACCTTGATCCTGTCTGGAGTCCCGTTCTCCTGTCACCGGTCATCATCAACGGGCAGAATGTAGTCACCAATCCCATCTCCGGGGCGCCGCAGCAGTTTTTCCGGTTAAGCCTGTAATGGTCCAAAGGTGTTGGTTATGGTGTGAAAGTGAAGGGGTAGCGACTTTGGTTCAGTATCGCCTGGAGCATTAAGCGGATGATGTCAATGCGTGGCCCTTCAGCCGGATACGATAATTGAACACCTTCGCCCGGCCGGCGCGGCGCTTGAGTATTTTCAGACGCCATTCCGCGCGGTCGCTCGCCCAAAGCAGGCCCTGGTTCTGCACCAGGTCGGAAAGGTGCAGCGTCTTGCCGCCTTCGCCGGCACAGGTGTCCCACCACGTTTCGCCCGGTTGCGGCGCGCACAACCAACCCACCATCTGCGACGCGATGTCCTGGATCTCAAATTCACCCGAGTGAAATTCCGGCGTCTTGAACAAATCCGTTTCGCCGGCGAACTCCAGGGCATCCGGCAACAGCGGGCTGACTTCCGCGCCGGATAATTTTTGCGCCAGTGCCGCCGCCTGACCGCGCCGGGCGCGCAGCCACAGTTTTGGTTCGCGCTGCAGGGAACGCAGCCAGCCGTCGTTCACCTCCATGACTTCCGCCGTCCATGCGGGCACGGCCTTGGCGCGCAGTTCGGCCGGCGGGACGTTGGCCTCGTTGTCGTGAAACCGCCGGTTCAACCGCAGGGCGAGCCGCATTTTGGCCTCCACGCCGCGTTCGTCGCGCAGCCAGACATGCCAGCGGTAATAAATGAAAACCGTCCGGGCGACTTCCGTGGCGTCGAACGGCGCGAGATCGCGGAGCGACTTGAGCATCTCGCGCAACGCGGTGTCCGCCGGCTTGTCCCTGCCGGCTTTGCGGATGACTTCCGCCGCAATTTCGTGAACAGGACGAATCATCGCCCGCAGCATACGCGATTGGAAGCCGCCAGCACAACGCGGACAAGATGGCGGAACGACGCTCTCCGAGCCGGCGCGTTACCAACCGTTTCACCATCGCGCCGGGTCGGAGACCGGCGCCCCGCTCACGCCTTCGCCACCAACTGCCGCAAGACGTAGGGCAAGATGCCGCCGTGCTGGTAGTAATCAATTTCAATAGGCGTATCTATCCGGCAACGCACCGGCACCTCGTCCACGGTGCCGTCCTGGCGCGTGATCTTCAGCGTGAGGTCCTGCTGCGGCTTGAGGTTCTCGTCCAGGCCCACAATGTCGTAGGTTTCCGTGCCATCCAGCTTGAGACTTTGCGCGGTGGTGCCGTCCTTGAATTGCAGCGGCAGCACTCCCATGCCAACAAGGTTGCTCCGGTGAATACGCTCGAAACTCTGCGCCACGACAGCCTTCACGCCAAGCAGGTTCGTGCCCTTCGCCGCCCAGTCGCGGGATGAACCGGTGCCGTATTCCTGGCCGGCTATCACCATCAGCGGCGTTTTTGTTTTCGCGTATTCAATGGCCGCGTCGTAAATGCTCATTTGCGTGGCGTCATCCTTCCCTGAGTGAAAATATACGCTTGGAGAGTTTGCAACATTTCCGCCACCAGGTTTCCCGGTTGAGGAATCAACGGCGTATCCAACACTTCCTTTCGTCTGGCTATGACATATCGTAACTCCACCTTCGACACCCGGTACCATGAGATTCTTGATCCGCACATTCGCAAACGTGCCGCGGGTCATCACCCGGTCGTTGCCGCGGCGCGAGCCGTAGCTGTTGAAATCTTTCGCCGTCACGCCGTTCTCAATGAGATATTTCCCGGCCGGCGACGTCTTCTTGATGGATCCGGCGGGTGAAATGTGGTCGGTCGTCACGCTGTCGCCAAAAATGGCCAGCGTCCGCGCACCCTTGATTTCGGCGATGCTGCCGGGCTGCATCGAAAAACGGTTGAAGAACGGCGGTTCCTGGATGTAGGTGGACTGACGGTCCCATTCATACACGTTGCCGGTGCTGGACGGGATTTCATTCCATTTCGGATTTTGTGCGGCAAAGTTCTGGTAAAGCTTGCGGAAAACATCCGGTTGCAGCGCGGCCTGCATGAGGTCACGGATTTCCTGCAATGTCGGCCAGAGGTCTTTCAACAAGACCGGCTGGCCGTCCCGGCCCGTGCCCAAGGGTTCGGTGTTCAGGTCGATATCCACGCGCCCGGCCAGCGCAAAGGCGACGACGAGCGGCGGCGACATGAGGAAATTCGCCTTGATGTTCTGATGGACCCGCGCCTCAAAATTGCGGTTGCCGGAAAGGACGGAGGCGGCGACCAGGTTGTTCTTGACGATGGCGTCCTCGATGGGCGCGGCCAGCGGACCGGAGTTGCCGATGCACGTCGTGCAGCCGTAACCGACAAGATTGAAACCAAGCTGGTCGAGGTACGGTTGCAGTCCAGTCTTGTTCAGGTAATCGGTGACCACCCGCGAGCCCGGCGCCAGCGATGTCTTGACCACAGGATTCACGCTGAGGCCGCGTTCTACGGCCTTTTTGGCCAGCAACCCGGCGGCCAGCATGACGCTGGGATTCGACGTGTTCGTGCAGCTGGTGATGGCGGCGATCAAAACCGACCCATGACCGATGGTGGATTTGCCGTGGCCGTTGAGCGGAACTTCCACCCGGGCAGTGGCAAAACCATCCGCCTTCATGCCAAAGCCGTTTTCGGCAACCGGTTTGCTGAACGCACCGACAAAGCTCTTCTTCATGTTCGGCAATTCAATGCGGTCCTGCGGGCGCTTCGGGCCGGCCACGCTGGGAACCACCGTGCCGAGGTTGAGTTCCAATTCCTGTGAGTAGTCAATGTCGCCTTTCTTCGGCATGCCGAACAAGCCCTGCGCGCGATAATAATTTTCGTAGGCCAGGCAAAGTTCCTCGCTGCGGCCCGTGGCGCGGAGGTAATTCACGCACTCGGCATCAATGGGAAAAAAACCCATCGTCGCGCCGTATTCGGGCGCCATGTTCGCAATCGTCGCGCGGTCCACGACGGGCAATGCCGCCGCGCCGGGACCGAAAAACTCGACGAACTTGCCGACGACCCTGGCCTTGCGGAGCATTTCCGTGACGGTGAGCGCGAGGTCGGTGGCGGTGGCGCCCTCGCGCAACGCGCCGGTGAGATGCACGCCGACGACATCCGGCGTGAGAAAATAAACCGGCTGGCCAAGCATGCCCGCCTCGGCCTCGATGCCGCCGACCCCCCACCCTACGATGCCGATGCCGTTGATCATGGTCGTGTGCGAATCTGTGCCGACCAGGGTGTCGGGATAGTAAATGGGGTCTGGGGTCTGGGGTCTGGGGTCCGGGGAAGACAGCACACCTTTGGCGAGATATTCCAGGTTGACCTGGTGGACGATGCCGATGCCGGGCGGCACAACCTTGAAGGTGTCGAACGCCTGCATGCCCCATTTGAGAAACTGGTAGCGCTCGCGATTGCGCCGGAATTCCATCTCCAGATTTTTCTGCATCGCATCCGCGGTGCCCGCGAAATCCACCTGCACCGAGTGGTCCACGACCAGGTCCACCGGCACGAGCGGCTCGATGATTTTCGGATTTTTGCCGAGCTTTTGCACCGCCGAACGCATCGCCGCCAGATCCACCAGCAGCGGCACGCCGGTAAAATCCTGCAAAACAATGCGGGCAACGACGAACGGGATTTCCTCGGTTCGGGTTTCGGTCGGCTTCCAATTGGCCAGCGCGCGGACCGCCGCTTCGCTCACGCGCTTGCCGTCGCAATTGCGGAGCACGGACTCGAGCACGAGGCGGATGGAGACGGGCAATTGGGAAACCGGCCCGACGCCGGCCTCTTCCAGCGCGGGCAGGGAATAGAATGAACCCTGCCGGCCACCGCCGGGGTCAAATGTCTTGAGCGTATTGAATAAGTTGTGCATTCGGTCAATAAAAAATCACTTATGTGGACGTGAAAATGAAGCCTCCATACGGTTGTGTCAAGCGAAGCAGCGTTGGAGTCCAAGCTTCAGCCTGTCCCCCAAAGCACAGGCTGAAGCCTGAACCCCAACCCAGCACAGCATCCCTGCCTGAACTTACTTCACCGCCGGCTCGGGATGCAGCAGGTCGGTAATGCGGTGTTCGAGCCGTTCCAGGTTGAGCGGCTTGATGAAAAAATCGTCGGCGTGGAGCGCCACGGTGCGTTTGGTCACTTCGCTGGAAAGCGCGCTCATGAAAATCACCGGGGTCTTTTTGGTGGATGGCTGGCGGCGCAGGATTTTGCAAACGGACAGACCGTCGAGGTCGGGCAGCAGGATGTCGAGCAGGATCAAGTCCGGTTTGAACTGCCGCGCCTGGCTCAATGCCTGCACCCCGTTGTTGGCCACGATGAATTCACAACCCAGACCGGCGAGGCGATATTGCAACAACTCGATGAATTCGAGCTCATCATCCACAATCAGAATACGCGGCACCATGTTAGACAATCTACCCGAACCCGCGGCAAACTCAATGGCGGGCCGGTTAAAGCCTGGTTACGAAATGGAAACGAGGCGTTTTGTATTCTTTCGTCTCCCTGCCAAAAGCGCCAGGGGCTGGCGCACTCCAGGACGCTTCGCGTATTTCGGGAATCATCGTGTCGCGCACAGCGTTTTGGACTGCGGTGGCCCTCCACCGGTTTTCACCTTCCAACTTCAGGTCAAGCAGCATCGAAACCGATGCCGCCGGCAGTCCGCCAAAAACCTTGTTTGAGGCGGGCAGGTATGTGATAAATTAGCCTGACATGCCAACGCGTAAAGGCTCCATCCGGCTCTTCCAACTTTTCGGCATCACCGTCTATCTGCACTGGGCGTGGTTTCTGGCGGTCGTCTATTTCATCGAACAGGCGAGGGGTTATTCGTCCCTGCCGTGGAGCGTGGCGGAATGTCTCTCGCTGTTCTTGATCGTGCTGATTCATGAGTTTGGACACCAACTGGCATGCCGCTCCGTGGGCGGAAAAACCCATGACATCGTGCTGTGGGTGCTTGGCGGCGTCGCTTATGTGTCGCCGCCGCAACGTCCGGGCGCGACGCTGTGGAGCATCGCCGCCGGACCGCTGGTGAATGTGCTGCTGTTTCCCTTGTTCGGGATTTTATTGCTCCTGGTCAAATCCGCCGGCTGGGAAGATGCGAATCCCAACGCCTTCAATTTTGTCTTCATGCTGTTTTCCATCAACGTCGTCCTGCTCGTTTTCAACCTGCTGCCGATTTATCCGCTCGACGGCGGACAAATCCTGCGTTCGCTGCTCTGGTTTGTGTTCGGACGCGCGAAAAGCTTGATGATTGCCAGCGTCGTTGGATTCATTGGCGTGGCGGCATTGATCGGGCTGGCCGTGTTGCAACAAAACCTCATGCTGGGCGGCATCTGCGTGCTCATTGTGCTGAATTGCTGGGGCGGGTTGACGCAGGCGCGGGCCCTGGTGAAAATTGCCAATGCGCCGCGGCATGATGGAATTGCCTGCCCGGCCTGCAAGCTCGCCCCGCCCCGGGGGGCCTTCTGGGACTGCGACAATTGCCGGACCGCCTTCGACACGTTTCAAACGCACGGCGTCTGTCCCCATTGCGGCGCCCAATTTGCCGTGGTGTCCTGCCCCGAGTGCGGCAGCCTGCGCCCCATGTACGAATGGATGGCTGCTTCAAACGTTCCGCCGAAGCTGTGATTTAAACCACGGATGGACACGGATTACCACGGAGAAAAAAGTGAATGGCAGGGCGGGCAGTCCCCCCCCCGCCGCTTGTGGAAATACAAACCACGGCGCGCACGGAGTGACGCGCCCCACCTCCAAATCCGGTTATTTCAACTTCGCCAGCGCCGCCTTGATGGCGTCAAAGTTGGGCAGGTCTTTTGGCGTCGGCGTCTGTTCGCTGTATTGCACCACGCCGGTTTTATCAATCACGAATGCCGCGCGCGCCGCCGTGTCGCCCACGCCCGCCAGCATCGGAAACACCACGTTGTATTTCTTGATGACTTCCTTGTTCAAATCGCTGGCGAGCGTGATCCCGATTTTTTCCTTTTGCGCCCACACCTCCTGCGTGAACGGGCTGTCCACGCTCACGCCGATGACGTCGGCGTTCAGGCCGGTGTACGCGCCGAGACCGGCGGTGAGATCGCACATTTCCTTCGTGCAAACGCTCGTGAACGCGAGCGGGAAAAACAGCAGCACGGTGTTCTTCTTGCCGAAGTTGCTGCTGAGTTTCACGTCCACCAGGCCGGACGCCTGCTTGGATTTGAGGGTGAAGTCGGGTGCTTTGGATCCAGTTGGAATTGGCATATTATATTTTGGTTGTCTGGTTGATTCCTTTTCGTCACGGACATTTTCAGGATTTGCCGCGTCCCTGTCAAACCAGGATTGCATGTCAACGTTGAGCCGGGTGCTCCCTCAGCGGGGAACAGTGAAAACGGTTTCAACCGTTTTTATATGGGCTGGTTTCCGCCGGTCAACCCGTTAAAACGGCTCAACCTCGCCTTTCCACCACCCGCACCTGACTGAAGTCCGGTGTTAATGATTTTATTCACAACGCGTCCGGCGATTTTCGCGCACCCGTCAGTTTTTACAACAACGCCAGCACTTCCTCCGCGTGCTCATCCGGTTTCACCTTCGGCCAGATTTTTTTGATGCGTCCATCCGGCCCGATGAGAAATGTCACGCGATGCGTGCCCAGGTATTTCCGGCCCATGAAACTTTTCTCGCCCCAGACACCGTAAGCCGAGACAATCTTTTTGTCCTCGTCCGCCAGCAGCGTAAACGGCAGCTTGAACTTCTCCACGAATTTGTCGTGCGACTTCACCGGGTCGGTGCTCACGCCCAGCACCACCGCGCCTTTCTTTTTAAAATCGGCGAAATGGTCGCGGAACGCGCAGGCCTCCTTCGTGCAGCCCGGCGTGTCATCCTTCGGATAAAAATACAGGATGACGTTTTTGCCTTTGAAATCGGCGAGCGAAACCTTGCCGCCACCGCTGGTCGCCGCCGAAAACTCCGGCGCGACGTCGCCGGCCTTCAATTTTATTTCCAGTTCTTTTGCCATAATTCAAAATTGGTGTGTGGGAGTCTTGGAGTATTGGGCCGAGATGCGTTGCCTTACCCATTTCCCCACCACTCCATTACTCCGTTTTTTCCTTCCGCACCGTCGCCAGGCTGGCCGGATGCGAGCCGAGCTGTTTCACGCCGTCCCAGACATAAAGCAATCCGGACAGGCCGGTACAGACCGCCGCCCCGAGCGTCCAGACCTTGAGCCAGCGGATGTTCAAATCGCGGTCCCAATCCAGCAAAATCCAGATGACCACGATCATTTGCAACACCGTCGCAATCTTGCCCATGAAACGCGGGCGCACGATCACCTTGCCAACAGTGAGCCGGATGACGGCGATGCCGATGAGCAGCAGCAGATCGCGTCCGAGGATGGTGCCGGTAAGCCAGAGCGGGATTTGCCCAATGTACGACGAGTGGTTGAAGCTCAATGTGATGATGGCCGACACGAGCAGCAATTTGTCCGCGAGCGGATCAAGAATCGCGCCGAGTTCGCTCTTCTGGTTGTAACGCCGCGCAATGTAGCCGTCCACGCCGTCCAAAATTGCCGTCACGGCAAACGTAAGGATGGCCAGCAGCCGGTGAACCTCGTTGCCGGTCTGAAGGTAATAAATCAATTCGACGACAAAAAACGGGATCAGCAGGATGCGCAGGATCGTGACTTTGTTGGCGGTCGTCATGTAATAGCCGGTGGGAACATTTAACGCAAAGTCGCAAAGTTGCAAAGTCGCAAAAGATAGCTCCGGCTCGCCGGGAGTCTTGCCCCACCAGGCCAATCCACTGCTGGATGTTTTCCAATGATGACTTTCAGCCCGGCATTCGCTAAACTTTCCGCGCATGAAAACGAGTGAAACCAAACCTTTGGTCGGAATTCTCATGGGCAGCGACTCCGACTGGCCAACGATGAAAGCCGCCGCCGATGTGTGCGCGCAATTCAAGATTGATTGCGAAGTGAAGGTCATTTCAGCCCATCGCACGCCGAAGGATCTGGAACAATACGCCGGCAAAGCGCACGAACGCGGCCTCCGCGTGATCATCGCCGGCGCCGGCGGCGCGGCGCATCTGCCGGGCGTGACGGCGGCCTTCACCACCCTGCCCGTCATCGGCGTGCCCATCGAAAGCCAGTCGCTCAAGGGCCTCGACTCATTGCTCTCCATCGTGCAGATGCCGCCGGGCGTGCCGGTGGCCACCGTCGGGATTGGCGCGGCGAAAAACGCCGGGCTGCTGGCGGTGCAGATTCTAAGCGTGGGCAGCGAACGATTGCAAAAGGCGCTGGTGGAATTCAAACACAAGCTCGCCGAGGAATCGCGCGCGAAAAACCAAAACCTCAAAATCTGACGCCGTTGGACAATTGCTCGTTGGTTTGTTAGCCTGCGCCTGACAAATGAGCAATCCGAATACAGGTAATCCGCCGCCGCCGGCCGCCCCGTCCGATTTCATCCGCGACATCGTCGAGAAACACGTCGCTGAGAAGAAATATCCGCGCATTCACACCCGCTTTCCGCCGGAGCCGAACGGTTACCTGCACATCGGCCATGCCAAAAGCATCTGCCTGAACTTCGGCATCGCCCGCGAATTCGGCGGCATCTGCAACCTGCGCATGGACGACACCAACCCGACCAAGGAAGACGTCGAGTACGTGGACTCCATTTTTGAAGACGTGAACTGGCTGATAGCCGGCTGGGCCGACCAAAACCTCGGCCTCAAGCCCAAGGGCAAAACACCGGAGACGGTGACCAGCAACGGCAAGCCGGACTTTTATCTCGGGGCCGTTTCCGGTAGCGCAGGCGTCTCGCCTGCAAATGTAGCGCAGGCGTCCCGCCTGCAAACTTCCGCAGAAGGCAGCCGGGACGGCTGCGCTACGTTGGAACCGTTTTACGCCTCCGACTATTTCGACCAGATCTACGAATACGCCGTGGTGCTCATCAAAAAGGGCAACGCTTACGTCTGCGACCTGACACCGGACGAAACCGACGAGTATCGCCGTAACGCCAAGGAAAGTCCGTTCCGCAACCGCAGCGTCGCCGAAAACCTCGACCTGTTCACCCGGATGAAAAACGGCGAGTTTCCCGATGGCAAATGCTCGCTCCGCGCGAAGATTGACGTGACCGCGCCGAACATCTGGATGCGCGACCCGCTCATCTACCGCATCCGCCACGCCGAACATCATCACACCGGCGGCAAATGGTGCATCTACCCGATGTATGACTTCGCGCATTGCCTGAGCGATTACATCGAAGGCATCACGCATAGCATCTGCACGCTCGAATTCGAGGTGCACCGTCCGCTGTACGACTGGATACTGACCCACCTCGACCTGCCGCGTCCCCTGCCCCATCAATACGAATTTGCCCGGCTCAGCGTCGGTTACACCATCATGAGCAAGCGCAAGCTGATGCAGCTCGTGGACGAAAAACTTGTCACCGGCTGGGACGACCCGCGCATGCCCACCATCAGCGGCATCCGGCGACGCGGCGTCACTGCGGAAGCCTTACGCGCCTTTGCCTACAACATCGGCATCACCAAATACAACGGCCTTACCGACGTGGCGGTGCTGGAATTTGCCATCCGCGAAGATTTGAACAAGCGCGCCCTGCGCCGGCTCGCCGTGCTGCGGCCCATCAAGATTGTGCTCACCAATTATCCCGAAGGCCAGACTGAGGAACTGGATGCGGTGAACAATCCCGAAGACGAAAACGCGGGCAAACGGAAAATTCCATTCAGCCGCACGCTTTATATTGAGCAGGACGATTTCAAGGAAGTACCACCGCCGAAATTCTTCCGATTAAAACCCGGCGGCGAAGTCCGGCTGAAATACGCCTACATCATCAAATGCGACGAAGTGGTGAAGGACTCCGCGGGCAACATCACCGAACTGCGCTGCACCGCCGACCTCGACAGCAAGAGTGGCGGGGCGACGGCGGCGCGCAAAGTCAAAGGGACAATCCATTGGGTGAGCGCCGCACACGCCATTGACGCCGAGGTGCGCCTCTACGACCGGTTGTTTACTGTTCCTGAGCCGGATAAGGTGGCATCCAAATCCGCCTCCGCTGGAAGCTCCGGCGCGACAGGGCCGGGCAAGGATTTTAAATCATTCCTGAATCCACACTCGCTCGAAGTGGTGACGGCCAAATGCGAACCGAGCCTGAAAGACGCCAAGCCGGAACTCCGCTACCAATTCGAACGCCTCGCTTATTTTGCTTTGGACAAGGATTCAAGCCTCACGGCCAACGCCTCGCGCCTGATTTTCAATCGGACCATCACGCTGAAAGATGCTTGGGCAAAGGAAGCGCAGAAAAGTTAGTACGACAGAAAACAATAAGCCTCCGTTTATAGATCCGGCTACAGAAAAGGCGCAGAACAAACCCCTTCTGCGCCTTATGAGTTTGCCGGTTTTCTCTGACGAGAAAGAATTGGCTGAGGTTATGCATGTGGATTTCCGTTTGATCCGAAAGTTTTGTGGAGGTCAGAAATATTTCTATCGACGCTACACAATACCAAAATCGAACGGGAAACGTCGAGAAATCCTACAGCCGTGCAAGGATTTGAAAGCATTACAGTCTTGGATTCTACGTAATATCCTAGACAGACTTGCTCCCACACCTTACGCAACCGCCTATGTGAAAGATAAGAATTTGCTTCATAATGTTTCGCCTCATAGTGCCAACCGCTATTTTCTCTGCCTTGATTTGGAAGATTTTTTCCCATCTATTTCAGATGGACGCGTAGCCAATATTTTCCGGCTGATCGGGTATTCCTGGCGAGCAGCGTTCTTTTTATCCGCTCTTTGCACATGCGATGGTGGTTTGCCGCAAGGCGCCGTCACATCCCCCGCGTTGTCAAATCTTGTGGCGGCAAAACTTGACCGCAGAATTGCAGGATTCACCTCCCGTCGAAACATTGTTTATACGCGTTATGCAGACGACATTACTCTCTCATCAAACAATCCCGCTAGGTTGTGCAGGGCAATGCACACGATCATTTGCATAATTGAAAACGAGAGGTTTAAGGTGAACGCTGAAAAAACAAGAGTGGTCGGGCCGCGAAGGAGATGTCGAATCACTGGTTTGGTAAAAAACACCGATGAACCTCGGTTTGGGATTGGTAGATGCAAGAAGAGGCAGATGAGAGCAGTAATGCACGCTTTGCTTATTAAAGGCAAAACGGATCGAAAATATGACTCCGCTGATTCTATTCTTGGCTGGCTCAGCTTTTTAAAAGGTGTAGATGCAGTTTCTTATGAGCAAATGAATCGCACGTGGGAAAATCTCATAAGAAAGAGCACACCACCTTCGACAGTTTAACAGCGCTGCCAACCGATCGAAAACGGGTCCTGAGTATTGACACTCGCCATAATAGGACGGGCCACCTGCCGCGCTCGCAAAAATGTTATAAGGTCGGCCGGGCAGCTGTTCGCTCATTTGCCTTGGTTTCGAGGAACTGAGTTGCAATCTCCTGTCCTTCGGTGGGGTCATTCTTGTCCCGCGCAAGCTTGTAGGCCGGCCACACTCTGACCTGTTCGCGTTCCCTTTCGGAGTAGCAATTTCGCATGAAAAACTGGTCCATTTCTTTATCAAATGTCATTTTGTTTCGTTTCCTTTGGTTCACCTTTTCGGTCCCTGCAGTGGAGATGGCTTGAGCATCCGTTTAAACGCATCCTCAACTATTACAGGCGTGTCAAAAATTTCTATGCGCTTTGGTACGAAGCCAATATACCACAAAAATGCATCCTCTGCCTGTTTAAAAAGCCACACCGGCGTCAGATGTCTTTTGCGGCTATGGGGGGAACACCCCATTGTGCTTCGCGTTCAAACGCACTACAAGTTAAGCAGTGAAACAGTCACAATGATTAGGCCCTGTATGAAAATGCACGATAAACTGCTGAATTTTATTGGGAACATTATATTCCCACGCCCGTTACCGGCGGATAAAAACACCGTCTTTGTCTCATTGGGTGGCACTGAACAAACAAATCAGGAAGTCAGTGATGAGCCAGCCGTCCCCATACTCCAAAGCCCCCTTCCGCTCACAGAACATCACTACCATGCTTTCCATCGTCCCGCCGGGACGTAATTCATTCTTCACAGTAGCCGGGTACATTGTCCCCGGCTAATCTTCACCGCCGCTCTGCGGCATTTGCGGGCCAGAATCCCCCGGAGGATGATTGTGAAATTAAATGACCCTGTGCGAGACCGGATGGCCCCAATCGCTGTAACGTTCGTCCGGTGGCCGGGTCAGCTAGCCGCAGGTTGACGCTACAACAATTTACGTGACACGCACGGCCATGAACAGCTTTAGGCTTGTGCTGGCCGTGGGATGTGGTTTGTTGGTTTTCATCCGGTTCAAGCCGCTGGTTTATGAAAAATTTGATCTTCATGTCCGTGGTGGCCGTGGTCCTCGCCGCCTCGGGTCCGTCAGCCGTTGCCGCCGACGCCACGGTTGAACTCAAGGCCCTGGTCGGGAAAATCAAGGACGACATGGCCGATGGCAAAACCAACGCGAGTGATCTGGCCGCCGACTTGAAGCAATTCGACGGGTTGCTGGCCGAGCATCAGGGCGAAAAGACAGATGCGGTTGCCAACATCGTGTACATGAAAGCCATGTTGTATGACCAGGTTCTTCACGACCCGGCCCAGGCCGCCGAACTCGTGAAACAATTGAAAGTTGATTTCCAGGGCACCAAATTTGTCGCCGAACTGGAAAAACGCGAAGCGGCCGAGCTGGCCGCCGGAAAAATTCAGGCCTCGCTGGTGGTGGGAACTAAATTTCCCGACTTCAATGAAAAGGACATTACCGGCAAACCGCTTTCCATCGCCGGCTGCCAGGGCAAGGTGGTGCTGCTGGATTTCTGGGCCACGACAAGCGCGTCCTGCCGCGCCGAGCTGCCCCATGTCATGTCCGCCTACCAAAAATATCATGACCAGGGGTTTGAGATCATCGGCATCAGCCTGGACCAGGACCGGGCAAATTTCACCGGGTTCACGCAAGCCATGGACCTGACCTGGCCGCAATTTTTTGACGGGCAGGGCTGGCAGAACAAGCTGGCGGTAAAGTATGGCATTGAAAGAATCCCCGCCACCTACCTGCTCGATCGGCAAGGAATCATCATGGCCATGGATTTGCGTGGCGAGGCATTGCCGGCCGCCGTGGCCAAGGCCCTGGAGAAAAATTAACGCCGTCGAGACCGGGTTGTTTTAACCCGCCTTTCGCATCGGTGGCTGAACTGCTCAAAGAATTTCTCCCAATCCGTTGCCGCTCTGCGACGGGCCTGCCTTCTGAATCATTGGCACCAGATCAGCCCGGCTGGTGTGCCGGGATGTCCGGCTAGAGGCGGGGGCGATCGAAATTTGCAGTGCCCACCAATTCGAGCGGCACTTCGCTGACCCTCGGATAGAAGATTTCCTGAATGGTGCTCATCAGTTCTGGAATCTTGACCGGTTTTTGAAAGTAACCCACGGCACCGGCAGCCAGACAACGATGCTTGATTTCCTCCGGTTCCACTCCGGACATGACGATTACCGGAATCTGCTTGCCGTGGGGTCCGCCCACCCGCCGGAGCCAGTGCATGATGATAAACGCATCCCAAGTGTTTCCACTCATGGAAACGTCGGGCGGAAAATAAATATCGAGCAGGATGAGGTCCACCTTTTCCTGGCTCACCACAGAAAAGCCCTCGGGACCGTCAACGGCTGTGACAACGTCATAACCTCTGGATTTGAGGACCGATGACAAGGCCTTCAAGATTACCGGGTTGTCATCAACGATCAAAATTCTTTTGATTCTGAAACTTGAAAACATAATAAGTGTCTTAGAATGAGACATGTCATAAAAAAAGGCAAGAACAATCTGCTGAAATTTTTAGTGGAATACCTCGCTGATTTCCAAGCAGTTGTAATTCGTGGCTAAAACTTGCAGCATCCGGTTTCGAGCCGAACTGCGGAATCTGGCTCTTTCACAATTTCACACCTCCTCCAAAGGCAACGTTTTTGGCATAGGTCTCCGGCTTGTGAATCTACAACACAGACCAGGAGCTGTGCCACAGTTACCATCTTCCAGCACTCACAGAGCACCGCTATCACTCGATGTTTGTCTATTTTTGCCGGGCGGAAGACGGATGGTTTGGGGTGTTGGTGACAACGATGTCGGCGTTGTACAGCGTAAACTTATCGCCATCCTTGAGCCGGATATCACAATCCTGAAATCGGATGCCGCGCGCGTTGTAGATGTTGAAGGGAGCGGGCGCGGTGATGTCCACGTGAACAAAGTTGACGTTGGACACGAGCATCTCGGGTCGTCCCCAGATGGTGCCGCCGGCGATGGTGCCGGTGGCGGTGAGGTTGCTGAAGGTGATGTCACTCCAGACGGGCGTTGTGGCGGTGACCGGCTCAACAGGGAGTGCAGCGGCCTGGGCGGGGGTGACGCGGCTGATCTTGCCGGCCGAGCCGGCGGTTCGGTAATAGCTGTAGATGAGGATGGGCATCTGCACGTTGGTCATGGTGATGTCGTGATAGAAAAGTTTTCGCACCAGACCGCCGCTATCCTTGTCGGCTTTCAGGCGCAGACCGAACGTGCCGCCGTTGAACGAGCAGTTGGCCACCTCGAGATTCGATACTCCGTCGCGCGCGCCGCTGCCGATGGAAACGCCGTGTCCGGTGCCGAAAATACAATTGGTGATGAGCAGATCGTTGAGGGGACCGGTCGAACCCATGGCGATGTTGTCGTCACCGCAAGTAATGTGACAATTCTCAATGATGCTGTTGGTGCCGACGAAATTAAGCCCGTCGGTATTATACGCATGCATGCCGGATGGCGAGATATCAGGGGTGTTGACCGTGAGGTTGCTGATGGTGATGTTGCCGCCGTTGTTCCGCAGCCCGCAGTGATGATACGGGGGATTCTGGAACGTGATATCATGGATGAAAAGCCGGTTGACGGAATACAAGTTGAGCATCATGGGACGAACCAGACGGCCGTTGTCGGCAAAATACGTCCACCAGGCGGCGCCCTGGCCGTCAATGGTGCCGCGCCCGCTGATTTCGAGGTCATGAACCTGATTGCAGCCGATGAAGGTCGGCGCGTTGGTGGTGCCGCCCGGATACTTTCCCAAAGGCAGCATCTGGAGCATCGCGTTGGCATCCACCCTCAGGTTGATGCTGCTGTTCAGGGTGATGGGGCCGCTCAAAAACGCGCCCGCCGGAATCTCGACGATGCCGCCGCCCGCGGCGCTCGCCGCGTTGATGGTGTTCTGAATGTTGGTCGTGTTATCCTTCGCCCCGTCGCCGATGGCGCCATAATTTGTGACATTAAAAATGGCGGCCGGAATGGCTGGCATCGCCGGATTGGCGGCGCGAACCCAACCGGCCAAAGCCAGCCCGGCGGAGATCAAGGCAATCTTTTGTTTCACGGGCGCAATCATCACGGCACTATAGTCAAAGCGGGGGCCAACTCAACCAAAGACCGCAGGCGATGTTCAATGCGCGCGGATTTGTTCCAACGAGCGCGTTCCTGGAGTTGCAGAAATCCTCTTTGTAGCGGCGGCCCATGTACGTTGCCATTTTCCAGCTCTCACAAATCGCCGCCACAACACCTTCCATCGCCTCTTCAGCCGTGATTATTTCCTCACAACCACCGGCGAGGTTGTCCCCGGCGGTTGGGTATGTGTCAACTTTGTTGACGCCATTCACGCCGGCGACCTGCCGGGCGGCTGGCCTGAGTTGTGCTGAATTATGACCCGCTGGAAACACAATGAGTGTAAAAAAATCAGGCCAGGATGGTGACTTTGTGGATTTGCGCCCCGGCGCCAGGTCCACTCTCGTGGTGCGGGGCGGACCGGTCATTGCGATCAAAGCTGAAACCGGAAACATTGCATCCCTGTCCCGCATGCAAAACCAGATCGACACCGTCGGCGACATTTCCACCCGGCTCGCCGCGGCGCAGATCGGATACATGCTGACCGGCTCGATGGCGCTGAACTGCTACGCCCTGCCGTGCGTGCCCCACAATCTTGACTTCGTTGTCGCTCCGCGCCCCAAAGACGCTGAAATCATGGTCCGTTTGTTCAGTCCCGATTACGACATTTCCCGCGAAGCGGTGGACAGCGCCATTGCCCAACAATCATTCTTCAACCTCTTCCACCGGAAAAACCGCATCAAGGTGAATTGCATCGTCTGCCAGCAAATCAATTATCGCCTCATGGAATTCAGCCGCCGGCAGCGCGTCAGATTTGAAAACTTCAACACCTGGATCGTGAGCAAGGAAGACCTCATCATCTCGAAACTGCATTGGGCGCGGAAGTCGCGTTCCCCCCGGCATCTTCGCGACGTGCAGAACCTTGCCGCCACCGGCTGCGACACCGCCTATGTCGAACGCTGGACCCGGGTGCTCGGAATTTTCAGGCTGTGGCAGGAATGTGCGCCTGGCTGATGCGGTAATCGTTTCCGAAGGCTCGTCACATGTTTAAATCCCGACTCGACATTTGCGCCGGGAAGCTTCAGGGTAAGAACCCATAAGCCTATGGCAAAATGCGGCTATTGCGGGTCAACGATCATCATGGGTGGCGTGCAATCCGGCACCCAGCGCTTCTGCAACAATAAATGCCTCACCAATGCTTACGTTCTGAGCGTTGCCCAAAAAGTCCCGCCGGAGGTGATTGACCGGCAGGTGGAGGAAATTTTCCGGGGCAACTGTCCCAAGTGCCGGGGACTCGGGCCGATTGACGTTCACAAGGTCCATCAGGTCTGGTCGGCGTTTGTGCTGACGCGATGGACCACCACGCCGCAGATCTCCTGCCGTTCCTGCGCGGCCAAAAGCCAGCTGGGCGGCGCGCTGTTCTCGGCCGTGCTCGGCTGGTGGGGATTTCCCTGGGGGCTCATCCTGACCCCGGTCCAGATCACCCGCAACATCGCCGGCATGTGCAAGGGGCCGGACCCCTCAAAACCGTCTGATGCCCTGCGGAAACTCGTTCTGGTCAACATCGGGGCTCAGGCCCTTCAGCAGAGCCGGCAAAACACCCCGCCGCCACCTCCAAAATGAAGAAACGCCCGGAGCGGGATCACCCATGTTTTTCTTGCTTGGCACAAAGGCAGATGAAGTTTCCGGTTCCGATGTGACCATAGATTGTCTGTGGTGCGGGCGACAGGGCACAAACGCCCAGAGCCACGAGCGCACTGAATGGCTGACCTTGTTTCATTTCCTGCCGTTGTTTTCGTTTCATACCGTGTTTGTCCGGTGTGATTCCTGCCGAAAGGACATGGTCGCA
>JBEKSU010000040.1:0-19189 GCA_049516755.1 Verrucomicrobiota bacterium
GAATGGCGCGACATGGCGGTCCTGTTGCGCGCGCCATCGGGCAAGGCGGAAATTTACGCAAAGGAATTTCAGCGCGCGGGCGTGCCGCTCGTTGTCGAGCGCGGCGGATTTTACGACAGCAATGAAATCATGGATTTGTTGAGCTTGTTACAACTGCTGGACAATCCGTTGCAGGACGTGCCGGCCATCGCCGTATTGCGTTCACCGCTTGCCAGCTTGTCCCTCGACGAACTGGCACAAATTCGGCTGACTGCGAAGGGCGTGCCTTTTTGGACGGCACTCAATCGAACTCAGAATGCGGAATGCGGAATGCAGAATGAGACGCTGCAAAAGATCAAAAAGCTTTTGGAACGATTCCGTCGCTGGCGGCAATTGGCGCGGCAGGTGTCGCTGTCGCAATGCCTGGAAAGCATACTGGCCGAGACGCATTACGCCGAGTGGCTGTTCGCGCGCCCGCGCGGCGCGCAACGGCGCGCCAACGTCGAACGATTTCTGGGTCTCGCGCAAAAGTTCGACCAGTTCCAGCGGCAGGGATTGTTCCGGTTTCTGAAATTTATCGAGGCGCAACGCGGAGCGGAAGTGGAGCCGGACGTCGCGGCGGTCGCGGACGAAAACGCCGTGCGGTTGATGAGCATTCACCAGAGCAAGGGGCTGGAATTCCCCGTCGTCGCCGTCGCCGATCTCGCCAAACCATTCAACACGCAGGACCTGCGCGGTGAAATCATTTTTGATGAAACGTTCGGCCTTGGTCCGCGCGTCAAACCGCCGCACACGGGCCGCCGGTATCCGAGCCTGCCGCACTGGCTCGCGCAACAGCATCAGCGCCGCGAGCAATGGGGCGAGGAATTGCGGCTGCTTTACGTCGCCCTGACCCGCGCGCGTGACACACTCGTTTTGACCGCCGCCGTCACGGAGAAAAAGTGGGAGACGCTCTGGACCCGGCCGGCTGCGATCACAACGCAAGCTGTCGTCGACGCAACGAGTTACGCGGACTGGCTGGGCTTGTGGTTTGCGCAAAATCAGATCCAAAGTCCAGGGTCCAAAGTCCAAAGCGCGCCGGAAGGCGAATTGCCGCATTTGCGCTGGAGAATCGTGGAAGATTCGGAACTTGCTGAAAATCCGGCAACCGACAACCGGTCCTCAGCGATTGAACTGCCCGTGCTTGACGGCGCGGCAGCCGAAAAGTTGCGCGCAATGCTGTCGTGGGAATATCCGTTCAAGGTGGCGACAGAATGCAAGGCAAAGTCATCGGTTACGGCATTGCGCCGCGAAGCGGAAGAACTGGATGATGAGGTTGAAAAGTTGTTCTTCAACCCCGGCTTTCGCCATTCAACAGATCGCGCGGTGAAAAATTCGAAATCCGAAATCCGAAATCCGAAATTGAGCGCGGCGGACGCCGGCACGGCGCACCACAAGTTTCTGCAACGGGTAGCGCTGGCTGGCGCGAACGACGTCGCGTCGCTTAAATCGGAAGCAGACCGCCTGGAACAGGAAAAAGTTTTGTCGGCGGATGAGCGCGCGGCATTGGCCCTGGGAGATATTGCGGCGTTTTGGAATTCGGAGCCGGGCCGGAAAATTCGCGCGCAGGCGGCAAACGTCCGGCGCGAACTGGCATTCACGGCGCGGTTCAGTCCGGCGGAACTGGCGGCCGTCACCGGCGCGAAATCAGCGCCGGAATGGGAGGACGAATTTATGGTTGTGCAAGGCGTGGCGGATTTGGTGGTGCTGCTGCCGCAGGAAATCTGGCTCGCGGATTTCAAGACGGACCAGGTTCGTCCCGCCGAATTATCGGAGAAGAAGCGGCTCTACGAACCTCAAATGAAACTTTACGCGCAGGCGTTGGAGAAAATTTATGCGCGTCCGGTCTCAAAACGCTGGCTGCACTTTCTCGCGGCAAGAAAGACCGTGGAAATTTGAATGGGGCGGCAGCCTGCCGTCCCTTCCCAATCCTGATTTCATTCCGGCGATTCGAGCGAGAACTCATCTCCGGCATTTTCTGGCGGAGGTGGCGCGGCGGGTGCGGGATTTTCGGGTTGTGTTTCTGTTTCCGCCGGCGCCTGCCCGTCGCTCAGGCGCACGAGCGCGGGGCGCAAAAGCCGGCCCTGAAACGTGTAACCCGTACCAATGGTTTCGGCGACGACCGCGCCGGCCGGCGGCGTTTCCTTGCTGCCCGCGAGCTGGTGGCGTTCGGCGTTGAACGGTTCATTGGGTTCGGCGGCAAACGGCGTGAGGCCGAGGCGGCGCGCGGTGTCGCGGCAGGCGTTCTGGAACGTCGTGATGGGGGCGGCAAACTTCACGTCGCCGGAGCGCATGGCGGCCGTGTGCAGCGCGAAGGTGTGATCGAGGATGGTCACCAGCACCTGCAGCCATTCGAGTTCGCCGCGCCGCAATTTCTCAACTTCCAACCGGAGCGTGGTCTTCTCACTGTCGTTCATTTTTTTCATGAACTCGCTGAACTGCCGGATTTCCTCGGCCATCCGGTCGGCAATTTCCTTTGTGGCGGCGACCGTTTTGTCCGAATTGCCCTGTACGGTTTCCTGGACGCCCGCCCACTGGTTCGTGGCGGAGGATATTTGCGCGGCGAACTTCTCCAGGTTTTGAATTTTTTCGGCGACCGCGCCCAGGGCGTTGACCTCCAGAGCCCTGCCCATCGCGCGATAATCGAGCAGGTACGGAATCACCCCTAGAATGGCCCCGACAACAACGCAACCGGCGGCGATTTCCCAGTGGCGGATCGGCAGGGGCGATTGCAGGACAAAAAAATAACCGAAGACCATCAGCAGCACGTCACCGAGCAAAAAAGGCCACTTGGCAACCTTCCAATCTGTCGCGTCGTTCATGCCGGTCAGTTTCGGAAAAATGCGGCGCGAGCGCAAGCGGCATGAAGCGGATGGGATTTGAGCTAAAACAATCGGACCACTGCCGATCTGCCGTTGCGCTGCCCGTTTTCCTGCTGGCCACAACCAAACGCCGGCACGTGTGTCCAGACTCACCGCTTGCATCTGGATGCCATGAGGGCGCCTGTCGGGACGGTTAAAATGCAGAAAAAGGTTGACGGAAAACAGAATCTGATCATAATCTGATCATAATCAGATTCCGGTTATGGCGGCCCCATCAAAAAAAATCCAGGTCATTGTGGATGAGAACGTGCATGGCGTTCTGACGAAAATGGGCGCCGCCGGTTTGCGGGGGAAATCAACGTCGGAAGTGGCTTACAAAATTCTCGACGAATGGATTTGGCACAACCAGGAAAAACTGGCGCAAAACGGAATTGCTTTGAAGCCGAACGAAGTCAAACGGAGAAAACGACCTTGAGTCATCGATATTATTGTCCAAAGGCCGGACCTTTGACGCTTTGGGATTTACATCGCCGGGGAGGAAACCGTTGGTATAAAACTGATAACTGAAAACTGACAACCGAAAGCTAATATGCTGGCATATATTGACCCTGGATTGGGAGCACTCGTCTGGCAGGTGATCGTTTCGGCGTTTGTTGGCCTGCTGTTTTACTTGAGGAAATCCCGAAAATGGATTGTGGGGATGGTTAAGCACCTTGCCCATTTAAAATAGATTGGCGGCCATCAAATTGAACGGCCATCCAACCGGGGATGGCCGGCGGTCCTGTTGGATGGAATTTCAAGTTTCACCGGGTTTTGCCGGCGTTTGATAGCGGTCTTCACCGCTTTCTTCTCGACTAAAGTCCCGCGCCGGAAATCATTTGCCTGTGCGCACCTGTGTGATCTTCAACCCGGCGGCCCGCGGCAACAAAGCCCGGCACTTTCGCCGCCAACTCAATGCCACCGGTGCGCAATGCGCGTTGAAGGCCACCGCGGCTCCCGGCGATGCGCGCCGGCTCGCGGCAGAGGCCGTGGGCGAAGGTTTCGATTTAATCATCGCCGCCGGCGGTGACGGCACGGTGAACGAGGTGCTCAACGGCATCGGCGACGCACCGGACGGCTTTGCGCGCGCGCGGCTGGGCGTGCTGCCGCTCGGTACGGTGAATGTTTTTGCCCGCGAACTCAAAATTCCATTGCGTATTGAACCCGCCTGGGATGTTTTGCAACGGGGACGCGAAATGCGCATTGACCTGCCGCAAGTGGAATTTTTGGCTGACGGCACTCGCCGGAAACAATATTTTGCCCAGCTCGCCGGGGCCGGCATGGATGCACGCGCGATCGAACTGGTGGATTGGGAGCACAAGAAAAAAATCGGCCCGCTGGCCTACCTCATCGCCGGACTGAAGGCGCTGCGGGAACAAAAATCAAAAATCATCGTCCGCGCCGGCGGCCGGGAGTTCGCGGGGGAACTGGTTTTGATCGGCAACGGCCATCTGTACGGCGGACCATTGGGCATTTTCCCGGCGGCCGATTTGCTTGATGGATTGCTGGAAATTTGTGTTTTTCCGCGCGTCAGCTGGCGGATTTTTTTGCGCTGTCTGCCGGACTTCATCGCGCGGCAAAGGTTGCCGGAGAGTGTTGTTCAGCGTGTCCGCGCAGCGGCTTTTGAACTGGACGGCGAACCGGCGGCGGCCTTTGAACTGGACGGCGAGTGGGCCGGCCATCTGCCCGCGACCTTTTCGGTCGAACCCGAAAAGTTGCGCGTCATCGTACCGTAACCATCGATGTGAGAAAGTATTTGCCGCTCAATCCCAGACGCGGAATGGCAGGCCGTCCCGTTCCAAAAACATTCCGCACCTCGGACATTTTCCCGGCTGTCCCCAGAGACGGATGCGATGCAGGAGCGAGATTGGACAAGCCGCTTTGAATTTCAGCCAGTGGCGCCCGCCGCGAGGCGGCAGCCGGTTCGACACCGCGGCGAATTTCGGCGCGGTCGTGGGCGGGTTTTCCTTGAGCCGGGGTGAAATTCTCATCCGGATCACGGCGTCGTGAAGCGCCTTGCAATCGGCGCAGGCGATGGTTTGAACGGCGAAATGGTCGCCCTCGTCCGCGCCGCCGGCGACGCAGACGCGATAACCGCATCGAGAACATTCGAACAAATAGGTACGGCCCATAGGTGACATGCCAAACCAAAGTTTGCTGCAAGTAATAATTGCCGCAACAAGGCGCAAAAAGCACAAAGAATTTTCGGATGCTCCGTCCAATCATGCTTCGGCTGATATGAGCCCCCCAAAAAACAAAGTTGGCGCGTTCGTGGCTGCGCCCGGTTCGCCCGGCGCTTGACCGGCGCGGCCAATTGAAAGATTATGGTAGTGCCGAATTGAATGATGGGGGCGCACTGGTTTCGACCTGGGGAACGCGCCAGAGGCGGCATGCCGAGGATGGTTCGTTGGCCTCGTAAAAAATCGAACCAAAACAAACAGCTAATCAAGAACTAGCTCTCGCGGCCTAAGGCCACGACGTCCGCCACTGGACACCTGCTACGGTGGACGGACGCCACAGCAGGTTGGGTTGCAGGCGGAGTCTGCGCGCCGGCAACCGAGATCTTATCCTGCGGACTAGGCAGTGCGATTCGAGTCCGGACGCCATCGCATAGCAGAAAACATTATCCGGAATAAGCATGTAGTCGCGGCTGGTATGTTTGCCAGGGACGCGGGTTCAATTCCCGCCGCCTCCACCATCCTGCGCTCGGAACTGCGCCAACGGTTTCGAGCGTAGGATGGTGCCCTCCAAAGCCTCCGGGCGTGTTGCCCAAATCATTTTGGAGACGCCGGAGCGCGGCTGTCTCAGCCGCAGCACGTTCAGCATCCCCAAAACCCGCGGAATTTCGTGCGCTCATTTGGCAATCCCGGCGGCTGCGGGTGGGACACCCGCGCTCCGTTCCATTTGGGCAACACGCCCCTCCGCAAAGGAGGGCTTTATTGGCGTTCGTGTTCCGAGCTGCGGATGGCAGGCCCTTCGCGAACCCGCCGCGGCAAAAGCAACAAGTAGAAAATCTGCCCTACGGACGTAATCCGCCCGGATTCAATTCCCGTTGCGGGAATCTTGAACGAGTGCTAATTTCCCGAGACTTAAAAAGTTTATGCAAGGAAATGATAATCAAAGCTCGCGCCGGCATTTTCTCAAGACCACCTTGACCCTGCCCGTGGCGCTGGCGACTGCTCCGGCGATGATGACGCAGTCCGTGTCAGCCGCAGACGCGCCGGCTGCTGCCGCCGCCACTGCTGCGCCACTGCCTAAACGCCAGCTCGGGAAAAATGGACCGCCGGCCACCATGCTCTGCCTGGGCGGCATGGAGCAGGCCTTGAGTCCCGACTACATCGACATCGCCTGGTCCATGGGCATCCGCTATTTCGACTCGGCGGATTGTTATCTCGGGGGCAAATCCGAGAAAATCTTCGGCGCGTGGCTCGCCAAATACCCGGAGCGCCGCAAGGAAATCTTCCTCGTCTCGAAAGATCATCCGCACAAAGGCCCGCAGCAGATGCTCGAAATGATTGACCGCCGGCTCGATGCCTGTGGCACAAAATATCTCGATGCCTTTTACATTCACGGCCTCGGCACCCGTGAATATGGTGAAAATTCCGTGAACTGGCCCAGGAGCGACGAGTTTAAAAAAACTGCCGAGACGCTTAAAAGTTCCGGCAAGGTGAAGATGGTCGGTTTCTCCTGTCACGACGGGCGATTGAACGATTACCTCAACGCTGCCGCGCAGGGCGGTTTTCTGGACATCATCATGCTCAAATACACGCCGTTCTTCACCAAGGGCGACGCTTTTGATCAGGCAGTGAACGCGGCGTACACGGCCGGCATCGCGCTCGTGGCGATGAAAACACTGCGCAGCGCCGGCAAGGACATTCCCAAGCGCGTCCCCGACTTTGACAAGCTGGGACTGACCACACACCAGGCCATGCTGCACGCGGTCTGGAGCGATCCGCGCATATCCGTCACGTGCTGCCAGCTGGAAAACGTCGGCCAAATGCAGGAAAATGCCGCCGCCGCGCGCAGCTACAAGACGCCGCTCAAGACCGCCCACATCAACCTGATCAAGGAAACCATTCTCGCCAGCCGGCGAACCCTGTGTCCGGGCTGCCCGTCCTGTGACGCCTTTGCCGCAACGTCCGGATTTGCGCTGCTCGACATTGCCCGGTTCGTGACTTACTACGAACAGGACGGCCTGATGGAAGCGCGCGAGTTTTATCACGCCCTGCCGGCGCCGGCCCGGAATGCCGACGGGGTGGACCTGGCCGCGTTGCGCGACCAATGCGCGTTCCATATTGATTACCCGGAAATCGTGAAGCGCGCCCAGCGCAACTTCGCATGAGCCGGTCTTGATACATGGCCGTCCCCGCTGCCGCCAATCCTCCGACCGGAAATCGCAAAACTTTCCGGCGCACAAACGTTTCGTCGCTGGAGCGTGTCATAAGCCTGGCCATCGTCGTTTTGCTCGTCGTCATCGGCGCTGCGATCTGGTTCAAAGGAAAATGCTATAACCCCGACCGATTCGCTCTCAATGTCAACGCGTTGAAAGCCACCGCCGTGGCCGTCGAAGGAAAATCGGGCACCGTCCGCGGGGCGGACGCCAGCCCGGGGGAAACAACGGCCGCCGTCAATCAGCAAGCCGCCGGCGAAGGCGGAGCCGGCGGCGAACCCGCCGAAGGGAATGCGACCGCTCCCGCACCGGCCGCCAAAGGTGAGCCGCTGGAAATCATATTCGACGGGCTGAAGCCGATGGGCGACACGGAATTTTATAACTCGGACAATTTGTTCGAGAAAATTGACGGACGCGCGCCGGCCTACCTGAATTTCAATTTTCAACAACTCCGCTGCCGCTCTTTCTCCGTCACCGGCGCGTCCGGCAGCTTCGTGGACGTTTATGAATACTGCTTCGACACTCCGGTCAACGCCTTCGGCATGTTTTCGCTGGAACGCGATCCCAAGGGTGAACCGCTGGTTTTCGCGCCGGATGGCTATGCGAGCGGGATGGGATTTTTCTTCCGGCAAGGTCCGCGTTACATCCAGGTGATGGCTTCGGACCAGAACGCGAAGACCCTCGATCTGGCGAAGGCCGTCGCGGAGGACCGCGCGAAAAATCTGCCCGCCGATGACGCCGGCCTCGACGCCCGCCGCCGTCTGCCGGCCACCGGGCTGGATCCTGCGAGCGTCCAGTTTGTGCAGGAGAACGCCCAGGGCCAGGCGTTCTTGAAAAACGTCTTTCAGGCGAAGTATGATTTTGACGGCCAGAAACTGCCGTTTTTCCTGATGGTGACGACTCCGGCCGAAGCCGCGGCGGCGTGGAAATCGTATCAGGATTTTGCCGGCCAGTTCGGCGGCCAGGTGACGGCGTTGCCGGACGTGAACGGCGCGAAGATTTTTATGTCCAAAAATTTTGGCACCTGGAAGGTGATTTACCAGCGGGACGGCGAAATCGGCGGGGTGGTGGACGCCGCCGACGGGGACCAGGCGCGGGCTTTTGTCGAAAAATATCTGGCTGGGCAAATGAAGTAATGCTATGATGAAGTTCAGGTTATGAAGTCTGACCCGGATGCCAGCAAGGCGGGCGAATCCGGCGATGCCGCGTCCGGCGGCATCAGTCGGCGGGAGTTCTTCATCCGCGCGGGCGCCACCGGGGCGTTACTCGCCGGCGCGGCAGCGGGCGGTTACGCCCTGTGGCAGCCGAAACATTTTGTCCCCGGCTTCGCGCCGGAAAAGGGATTGCAGCTTCCGAGCTACGCCATCGCACCCAGCAAGATTCTCCCCTCGCTCGCGATTGCGCACGGCACGGAACACGAAGCCACCGTCCGCGCCGCCCTCGGCGCGCTCGGCGGCATGTCGCGTTTCATCCGCAAGGGCGACGTGGTCATGATCAAGCCGAACGTCGCGTTCGACACCCCGCCGGCGCTCGCGGCAACGACCCATCCGGAAACCTTGCGCGCCGTGGCGAGGCTCGTGCTCGAAGCCGGCGCCGCCCGGGTATATGTCGCCGACAACCCGATCAACAGTCCGACCGGTTGTTTTCTCAAGAGCGGTCTGCGCCAGGTGGCCGACGATTTGAATCTGGACCTGCTTTACCCGGAAGCCAGCGGGTTCGCGCCGTTGCAGCTCGACGGCGAGGTCCTCCGCAACTGGACGTTCTTCCACGAGCCGTTCATAAAGGCGACGAAGGTCATCGGCGTCGCGCCGTGCAAGGACCACAACCTCTGCCACGCCTCGATGACGATGAAAAACTGGTATGGCCTGCTCGGCGGACGCCGCAGCCAGTTCCATCAATACATCCACAGCATCGTCTCGGATTTTGCGCTGATGATGAAGCCGACGCTGGTGGTGCTCGACGGCATGAACGTGCTGATGAAGAACGGCCCGACCGGCGGACGCCTCTCCGACGTGAAGCTGATGAACACGGTCGTGGCGGGCACGGACATGGTGGCCGTGGACAGCTACGGCTACACGCACCTGATGGAACGCGACCTGGCCGAACTGACCTACGTTCACAAGGCCGAGGCCCGCGGCCTGGGCAGCACCCGTTGGCAGGACCTGATTTACAAGGAAGTGCAGGCCTGATCATGAAAACCCGCACCGTCCGCCGCCTGGCGCAGGTTTTCTTTTTCAGCCTGTTTCTGTTTTTCGTCTTTGTCACCGACCTGCGGTATCTCAAGGGCTATCCGGTCTCGCTGTTCCTGGAACTGGACCCGCTGGTTTCCTTCGCCACGGCCATTACCACGCACACGGTTTACATGGGTTTGTTGTGGAGCCTCCTGCTGATCATCCCGACGCTGCTGTTCGGGCGCATTTTCTGCAATTGGATTTGTCCCTACGGCATCCTGCACCATTTCATCGGCTGGCTGATGGGCAAACGCCGCGCGGGGGAGCGCGAACGCATCGAGGCCAACCGCTACAAAAAGTTGTACTCGCTCAAATATGTCATTCTGATCGCCATGATCGTCGCCGCCCTCTGCCACAGCCTGCAAATCGGCTGGCTCGACCCGATCTGCCTGTTCCACCGCTCGATGTCGGTGGCGATTTTGCCGATGTTGAACCTGTTTTTCCCGTCGAGCATTTACGTGCGGCAATACTTCCACGTCGGCGCATGGGTCGTGGGTTTCATGCTCCTGTTCCTGGTGGGCATGAACGTGGTGATTCCGCGATTTTTCTGCCGGGTGCTCTGCCCGCTCGGCGCGTTTCTCGGCACGCTGTCCACGGCCGCGCTGTGGCGCATTGACCGCGACCCGCACAAGTGCGTGGACTGCGACCTCTGCCTGAAAAGCTGCGAAGGCGCTTCCGACCCGCACACGCAATTGCGCAAGAGCGAATGCTTCGTTTGCTTCAACTGCATCGAGGACTGTCCCGAGGACGCCATTTCATTCAAGTTCATGCCGGCGCTCGAGCGCGAAATCACCGCGCCCGTCGTGCCGGGCCGGCGCGCATTTCTCGGCACCCTGTTGGGCCTGACTTTTTTTGCCTTTGGGCGGGCCTCCGGCGCCTCGGACCGGAATTACAATAAAAAAGTCATTCGTCCGCCCGGTTCGGTGGAGGAAAAGGATTTTCTCGAACGCTGCATCAAGTGCGACCAGTGCATCCGCACCTGTCCGACGAATGTGTTGCAGCCGGCGCTGATGGAATCCGGTCTGGAAGGCATCTGGACGCCGATCCTCAACATGAAACTGGGCTACTGCGAGGTGAATTGCACGCTCTGCGGCCAGGTCTGCCCCACCGGCGCCATCCAGCGCATCACCATCGAGGAAAAGACCGGCCTCGGACCGTTCGTCAAGGAAGGCCCGATCCGGCTGGGCACGGCATTTTTCGATCATGGCCGCTGCCTGCCTTGGTCCATGGAAACCCCGTGCGTCGTCTGCGAGGAGGTCTGTCCGGTCTCGCCCAAGGCGATTTATTCACGCGAAGTCTCCATCATCAAGCGCGACGGCAATCCCATCACGCTGCGCCGGCCTTACGTGGACCCGGCGCTCTGCATCGGCTGTGGCATTTGCGAACACGAATGTCCCGTCACCGACGAAGCGGCCATCCGCGTCACCGCCGTGGGCGAAACCCGCTCGCGCGACCGCCGCCTGCTGATGGACGGCGGCATCACCAGCGCGCCGCGCAGCTTGGAAAGCAAGCAGCGGTGATTTTGGGGCAACCACGAAATGCACAAAGCACACGAAAGGGAATTGGGTATTGTCCTAATTTGGGTTGTAGGGCACGACGTAAGGAGTGTTGGCCCAAACGACTCGTCACCTCGTCGCCTACAAATTAGGACGCGACCGGGAATTGTCGGCAGTGGATATTTTCGTGTAGTTTGTGTCTTTCGTGGTTAAAAATAGATTTGCCATGTCTGCACAATTAACTTCCGGCCAACGCCCCCGCACCTGCCGCGCCTGCGGGAAAAAATTCGAATATCCCGTCAAAGGCAGCGATGCCACGCGTCATCATTGCGCGGACTGTGTCGTCATTCCCCCCGATGTGCGCAAAGTTCTGGAACGCTTCCATAACCGCGTGACCCAGCTCGAAAACCAGTTGCGCCGGATCCAGGAAAAGGCCACCAACCAGACGACGGGCAATTGATTCGGAATCAGTCCTTGTCCAATTCAAAAATTCCCTCGATGGGCAGTTTGAACAAACGCGCCACCTTGAAGGCCAGCGGCAGGCTGGGGTCATATTTCTCCGTTTCAATGGCGTTGATCGTCTGCCGCGAGACACCCAGCTTGTCGGCCAGATCGGATTGCGACCATTCCTTCGCCGCGCGCAGTTCGCGCAGACGATTTTTCATTTATACCTCCGCCATGAAAAAAATAATCCGATTACATAGTAGGCAACCATCATATAAAACGCCCATTCGGCATGAAATTCCGGCGCGCCCATGCCGCGGAGGAACAAATAGCTAAAACAGGTCCAAGCTGTGGCAGTCGCCGAAAAGGCCAGCGATTCAGTGATAATCCTTCTCCACATTTCATCCTTTTCAGAAAGTTGGCGGTGGACGGTGACGGCGAGATAGATAATTGGCAGCACCGGCAAGAGAACGAGCCAATATCTGTATGGCGAATCCGAATTTTTCCAGTAGAGGTATTTTATTGCCCAGATGCCACACGCATACGCGATGAAGCCGACTGTCATTCGTAACACGTATTTTGATTTGCATTTCATATTCCACAGTGTAAAGCATGCTTGTCATATGTCAAGTATCCTTTACATTTATTTTAAGGCAAAAAGGGCTGGAAAAACGGGTGCTTTTCAAACCGCGCGCCTGCGGGATGAAAGAATCGGGAATGATATGGTAGCACCCGCGTCTCGCGGGTTCAATGCAGCGTCCCGCTGCATTGTTATTGTCGTTGTCCGCGAAATCGTGCGGTCGATCGGTGGCACATTTTGACCTGCTCGCGTATCCGGGTTTCAGGCGGGACGCCTGAAACAACCCGCGGGACGCGGGTGCTACAACAAAGAAAACGAGGCCGGGATTTCTCCCGGCCTCGCCTGAATTTTAGTCTGGTAGGGTCGCGCTGCTGCGCGACCGGCCGACCGGCAGGTCGGCCCTACCTTTTTAATACCCGCCCATGCCGCCCATGTCCGGGGCGCCGCCGCCCATCGGGGCCGGCTTTTCCTTCTCCGGAATGTCGGTGATGAGGCACTCGGTCGTGAGCAGCAATCCGGCAATGGAGGCCGCGTTTTGCAGCGCGGAGCGCGTGACCTTCTTCGGGTCCACGATGCCGGCTTTCACGAGGTCTTCGTATTCGCCGGTGGCGACGTTGTAACCCTCGTTGCCCTTGCTCTTCTTGACGGCTTCGACGATGACCGAGCCTTCGACTCCCGCGTTGATCGCGAGCGCCCGGAGCGGTGATTCGACGGAGCGTTTGATGATGCCGACGCCGATTTGCTCGTCTTCGTTCGCGGTCTTGACCGCTTCGATGGCGGGCAGGCACCGCAGCAAGGCCACGCCGCCGCCGGCGACAATGCCTTCCTCGACCGCCGCGCGGGTCGCGTGCAACGCGTCCTCGACGCGGGCCTTCTTTTCCTTCATTTCGCTCTCGGTTGCGGCGCCGACGTTGATGACGGCCACGCCACCGGCGAGTTTCGCCAGGCGTTCCTGCAATTTCTCGCGGTCGTAATCGCTCGTCGTCTCCTCGATCTGGCGGCGGATCTGGTTCACGCGGCCCTGGATGTCGGACGACTTGCCGCCACCTTCAACGATGGTGGTGTTTTCCTTGTCCACGACCACGCTCTTGGCGCGGCCGAGGTCGGTCAGTTCGATGCTCTCGAGCTTGATGCCGAGGTCTTCGCTGATGAACTTGCCACCGGTGAGGACGGCAATGTCTTCCATCATGGCCTTGCGGCGGTCGCCGAAGCCCGGAGCCTTCACGGCGCAGACGTTCAACGTGCCGCGCAGCTTGTTCACGACCAGGGTCGCGAGCGCTTCGCCTTCGACTTCTTCGGCGATGATGAGCAGCGGCTTGCCCGTGCGCGCGGCTTTTTCGAGCAGCGGCAACAGGTCCTTCAGGCTGCTGATTTTCTTTTCGTAATTGAGGATGTAGGCGTCTTCGAGCTTCACTTCCATCGTCTCGGCATTCGTGACGAAATAAGGCGAGAGATAGCCCTTGTCAAATTGCATGCCTTCGACCACCTCGAGCGTCGTCTCAATGGACTTCGCCTCTTCAACCGTGATCGTGCCGTCCTTGCCGACCTTGTCCATCGCCTCGGCGATTTTGTCGGCAATTTCGAAATCCCAGTTCGCGGAGACCGCGGCCACCTGGCGGATTTCGTCCTTGTCCTTGACCTTCTTGGTGATTTTGTCGAGCTGGCCGACGGCGGCCTCGACGGCCTTGTTGATGCCGCGCTGGATGCCAATCGGGTTGGCGCCGGACGTGACGAACTTCAGGCCTTCGCGGTAAATGGATTCCGCCAGGACCGTCGCCGTGGTCGTGCCGTCACCGGCGGTGTCGCTGGTTTTGCTGGCGACTTCGCGGACCATCTGGGCGCCCATGTTTTCGTACGGATCTTCCAGTTCAATTTCCTTGGCCACGGTCACGCCGTCCTTGGTGATGGTCGGTGAGCCGTATTTTTTGTCGATGACCACGTTGCGGCCCTTGGGACCGAGTGTGGCGACAACCGCCCTGGAGAGTTTCTGGACGCCGCGCAGGATCGCCTGCCGTGCCTGCTCGTCGAATAGTAATTGTTTTGCTGCCATATTATTTGGTTCTTAGTTGAATGTTGAAAGTTGAGTGTTAGCTGAGCACGGCCAGGATGTCGTCGGAGGACAAAATCTTGTATTCCTTGCCGTCAATTTTGATTTCGGTGCCGCCGTATTTGCTCACGAGCACGCGGTCGCCCTTTTTGACTTCAAACGGAATTTTCTTCCCGTCGTCGTTGGTTTTGCCGGTGCCGAGGGCGACAATGATGCCTTCCTGCGGCTTTTCCTTGGCGGTATCGGGGATGATGATGCCGCCCTTCTTGACTTCTTTTTCCTCAACCGGCTCGACCAGGATGCGGTCGCCGATCGGTTTGACGTTTAGTGCCATAGTTTGTTTTTCCTTGTTGTTGGTTTGTTAATCGTAATCAACTCCCACCGCACCCGCGATGGGAAAATTATTCAAATCCGCGCCGGGATTTTGTCCCGCCGGGACGACCGACAATTGCCCGGCGTTTCAACGCCGGGTTGCGACACAATAGGAACCGAGTCCCGGAGGGACGGCAGAAATGGGCGCGTGTTTTCGGCCGTCCCTACGGGACTTGACGCACAAACCAATCCGATCCCGGCGTTGAAACGCCGGGCTATTTTCAGGCTGTCCCTGTGGGACAAATTGGTCTGCGCCATGTTCATTTTGGTTTCAAATTTCAAAGTCTCGCCGCACTCGCAGCGGGAAAATTTGTTTATGTTTCGACTATCCTTTCAGGAAAACGAGCGCCTTCCATTTGAAATCTCTTTGTCCATTGCTCGCCAAGTTTAGTCAGGCAGGAAATGGTGAAAACAACCGGCAGAGCCAAATTCTGCGAAATCATTTTCTCAAAGCCAAAAATGATTTTCCCTTGCCCGTTTGTCAAAAGTGCGTTTGTCGGGCTAATTGAAGCCGAAATTCCCTTTGTCTCGGACTGAATTTTTAGATCTGTCACCATTGCTCCCAAATTCTGAAAATCCCAATCACTTTGACCTGCGGCTGGCACACACGAACCGCCGCGCCAGTTAAAAAATGGATAACTTTCAGATCGTTCCTTTTGCAATTTCAGTTTCCGCTCTTCCATGGCCAACTCAAGTTGACGAGCTAACAAATCATTCGACCGCTGTGCCGCATCAGCTGATTTCTGTGCGGCATCAGCAGACTTCTTTGAGTCAAGCCGCGCCAGACACGCTACAATTAGCGCAAAACCGGCAATGCTCGCTGTTATGATTTCTCCTGGTGTCATTCGAACGAAAGTTCGTTATTTCTTTTCGTCCACGACCTCGGCGTCAATCACGCCTTCGTCCTTCTTTTTGTCGTCGGACTTGGCTTCGCCGCCTTCCGGCTGCGGTTGCGCGCCGGCAGATTGCTGTTTCTCCGCCTGCGCTTTCGCGGCGGCGGCCTTGTAAAGCTCGGCGCTCACGGCCTGCCAGGCTTCGTTCAGCTTCTCGGCGGCGGATTTGATGGCCGCGCTGTCGCTGCCTTTCAACGCTTCCTTCACATCCGCGGCGGCCTTTTCAATCTTGGCCTTGTCGTCGCCGGAAATCTTGTCGGCGTTGTCCTTGAGCATCTTCTCGGAGCGATACACCGCGCCATCCGCCTCGTTGCGCGTCTCGACTTCCTCGCGTTTGGCCTTGTCCTCGTCGGCGTGCGCCTCGGCGTCGCGGCGCATCTTCTCGATTTCGTCCTTCGAGAGGCCGCTGCTGGCGGTGATGGTGATCTTCTGTTCCTTGCCGGTGCCGAGGTCCTTGGCGCCCACGTGCAAAATGCCGTTGGCGTCGATGTCGAACGTCACCTCGACCTGCGGCACGCCGCGCGGGGCCGGCGGAATGTCGGTCAGATGAAACTTGCCGATGGTCTTGTTGTCCTTGGAGAACTGGCGTTCGCCCTGGAGCACATGGATTTCCACGCCCGGCTGGTTGTCGCTGGCGGTGGAGAAAATTTCCGATTTGCGCGTGGGAATCGTCGTGTTGCGCTCGATGAGCCGGGTGAACACGCCGCCCAGCGTCTCGATGCCGAGTGACAGCGGCGTCACGTCGAGCAGGAGCACGTCCTTGACGTCGCCCTTGAGCACGCCGCCCTGGATGCCGGCGCCGATGGCGACGACTTCGTCCGGGTTTACGCCCTGGTGCGGCGGTTTGTTGACGAGCGAGTGCGCCACTTCCACGACCTTGGGCATGCGGGTCATGCCACCGACGAGCACGAGCTCGTCAATCTTGGCCACGTCAAGGCCGGCGTCCTTCAAACAGGCCTTCACCGGCGCGATGGTGCGCTCGAAAAGTTTATCGCAAAGCTGTTCCATCTTCGCGCGGGTCAGCTTCATCGAAATGTGTTTCGGCCCGCTGGCGTCCGCCGTGATGAACGGCAGGTTGATGTCGTATTGCTGTGCGGAGCTGAGGGCGATCTTGGCCTTTTCGGCCTCTTCCTTGATGCGTTGGAGCGCGTCGGGCTGCTTGCGCAAGTCCATGCCGGATTCCTTTTTGAATTCGTCGAGAATCCAATCCATCAATTGGTTGTCCCAGTCGTCGCCGCCCAGGTGCGTGTCACCGTTGGTGGCCTTGACTTCGAACACACCATCGCCGATTTCCAGCACGGAAATATCGAACGTGCCGCCGCCCAGGTCGTACACGGCGATTTTTTCGTCCTTCTTCTTGTCGAGGCCGTAGGCGAGCGACGCGGCGGTCGGCTCATTGATGATGCGAAGCACTTCGAGGCCGGCAATGCGGCCGGCGTCCTTGGTGGCCTGGCGCTGGGAATCGTTGAAATAGGCGGGAACCGTGATGACGGCCTGGGTGATTTTCTCGCTCAGACGCATTTCGGCGTCGGCTTTGAGCTTTGCCAGGATCATCGCGGAAATTTCCGGCGGTGAATACCGTGTTACCTTGCCGTCCACTTCCACTTCCACGGCGGCGTCGCCGTTGGATGCCTTGACGACCTTGTAAGGCACGCGTTTGATTTCCTCCTGGACCTCGTCAAATTTGCGGCCCATGAAGCGTTTGATGGAATAGACGGTGTTGCGCGAATTGGTGACGGCCTGGCGCTTGGCCGCTTCGCCGACGAGCCGTTCGCCGCTCTTGGTGAATGCGACGACGGACGGCGTGGTGCGTTTGCCTTCGGAATTTTCCAGCACGAGCGGTTCGCCGCCTTCCATGACCGCCATGCAGGAGTTTGTGGTGCCCAGATCGATGCCTAATACTTTTGCCATAAAATTATAAAAAATTGGTTGTCTGCTCCCTGTACCAGTGCAATAACAGTGCCGTCATTTCAAAAACGGCACGAAAGCCTTGCAAACAAAGGGTGGATTTCTGATTTTGAGGTTTTTCGGCCGGTTGAAAAACAGTGCCAAAAGCGTCATCATGGCACAGTCGGAGTGCCGTTTGGCACAGTTGGGCGGAGCGCCGGCCTCCGGCGCGGCTGAAACTGGAAAACATTCAACATTCAACGCCCAACATCGAACTTCGAATTAAAGACTTGGACGTTGAGTGTTGAATGTTGAATGTTCGATGTTTCCACCTCGTCTTGCCGGAGGCTGACACTCCGGCTTATTTGCTCCCCGGTTTGGCCGCCGGGATTGCCGCCAGGTCCGGCGGCAGTTTCTCCGGCTTGAAGACTTCCACCTGAAACTTGATCAGGCTGGCAAAGGGCACGCCGAAATTCACCGCGCCGTTGGAACGGTCCACGATCGCGGCGACCGCAGCAACGTGCCCGCCGTGCGCGCGGACAATGTCAATCGTCTCCTGGACGCGACCGCCCTTGGTCACCACGTCCTCGACGACGAGGATTTTCTCGCCGGCCGCAATTTTGAATCCGCGCCGCAACACGAGCTTGCCTTCCTCCTTTTCCGCAAAGATGAACCGCACGCCGAGCTGCCGGGCGACTTCCTGGCCGATGACCAGTCCGCCGAGCGCGGGCGCGATGACGGTGACGGCGCCGAACGGGCGGACCTTGCCGGCGAGCGCGCTGCCGAGTTGTTCGACGACGGGCATTTGCTGGAGCGCGAGGGCGCATTGAAAATACTGGCGGCTGTGCAATCCGCTGCGGAGGATGAAATGGCCTTCGAGCAGCGCGCCGCTGTCGCGGAACACCTGGAAAACTTCGTCTTGGGTCATGGACGGAGTGTCAAGTTTCAGGTTTCAAGTTTCAAGCCGGATTACTGTGTCGGTGGGTTGGAGTTCACGCTTTAGCGTGCCAGCGGAACAAGCTAAAGCTTGAACGCCAACGCCTCTTTCTGCTGGCTTCTGAATCCTGAATTCTGAATTCTGCCCGCGTGCCGAAGTGGATCAAGTTCATCGTCGCCATCCTGCTGCTGCCGGTTTGTGGCGGCGCGGCGCAGGCGTTGTGGCTGGCCCTGTGCGCCAGCGGCCGGGCGGACGTGGTCTGGGTGCCGCTGCTGGCGGGCGCGGCGTGCTGGCTGGTGATTTTTCTGCTGCTGCCCAAACCGATGTGGCTTTATGTGTTCGGCCACGAATTGACGCACGCGTTGTGGACGTGGCTGTTCGGCGGACAGGTGAAAAAAATGAAGGTTTCCTCCGAGGGCGGCCATGTCGTCGTGAGCAAAACCAATTTTGTCATCGCCCTGGCGCCGTATTTCTTCCCGTTTTACGCCGCCCTGGTCATCGCCGTGTTCGCCGTCGGCCACTATTTTTGGGATTGGGCGGATTACCTGGTCTGGTTCCATCTGGCTGTCGGCGCGGCATACGCGTTTCATGTGACCCTGACGTGGCACGCCTTGAGAACGCGGCAATCGGACATCACGTCGCAGGGCTGGGTGTTTTCGGCGGTGATCATTTTTCTCGGCAACGCGGGGGTTTTGCTGCTGGGCCTGCCGTTTTTGACTGCAAAAGTCAGCCTGTTGCACGCGCTGGGCTGGTGGCTGGAGGGCACGGGTCACATTTTGAACTGGCTGGCCCGGTGGTTCGAATAAGGGGCCGAAATATATCAATAATTCTGTCTTGAATTAAACCGCAAAAGGGTTCAATCATTAAAGGAGCAACGTATGGATTTGGGTGACATTTTAAGCAAAGCGCAGATTCTTCCCGACTTGCATGCGGCAAATCGGTGGGAAGCGATTGACGAACTGGTTGAAAATCTCGTCGCCACTGGAAAAATCCAGCCGGGCGACCGCGACGCCGTCACCGCCGCCGTCAAGAA
>JBEKSU010000041.1:0-19088 GCA_049516755.1 Verrucomicrobiota bacterium
GCGCTTCAAAAACCGTGGGATAGAATCCCATCAACATCAGCTCGTGCGCGCAGGACAGACCCGCCGGCCCGGCCCCAATGATGGCAACCTTGCGTCCGCCGCCGATGCGCTCGCGGCTCGGGTCCCGGAGTTCAGGATAAACGCGCCCCAAGTCGAACTGGTCCGACTCGACGCCGAACTTTTCACAGACGAACCGTTTCAACGCGCGGATCGATACGGAGGCGTCGAGCGCGCCGCGCCGGCATTTCGCCTCGCACGGCGCGGCGCAGACGCGGCCGCAGATGGAGGCGAACGGATTAGGCGTGCGGGCAATGATGTAGGCGTCCTCGTAACGTCCCTCGGCGATCGCCTGCACGTAGCCGCCAGAATCCGTCCGCACTGGACAACCCTCGCGGCAGAGAACCTGCCGGGTGAAATAATTCACATCCGGCAGTTCGACTGGATAGGTTGTGGGCATTCCAGTTCGGTGGGCGGACTACTTCGAATCGTACTTGTCGTGGACTTCCTTGATCTTGGCTTCAGCGTCGGTCTTTTCCTGGGGCGTGGCTTTTGCGAGCTTCTCGTCGAGCATCGCCTTCTTGCGGATGCTGGAGTCATAGACGAGGAAATCGTAGATTTTCTTGCCGTCGGCGTTGCTGATGCCGGAGCCGGGCTTGTGCATCATCCTTTTGATGTAACGCGACCATTCGTCGGGCGTGGCGTAGTCGGAGTTGATGGGCCGGCTCAGCTTGTGGCATTGCGTGCATTTCGTGCTGAACACTTCGTAGTCGTCCTTGATGCCATCCGGGTATTTGGAGACATCAATCGTGGCCGGGCCTTTTTCAAAACGTTCGACCCGCGCCTTGGTTTCGGCGTCGAGTTGGTCCTCGGCGCGCGCCAGGCCCGCCGTCAAGGCGAGCGTCGCCACACCGAGGAGCAGGGTGGTGAAGGTGGTGAATTTTGTGGTCATAATGGGAGGTCCTTTCATTTAAAATCCGTACGAGAGCTGAACGATAAACTGGCTGGAGGGCAACCCATTGGCATTGAGACCATGGTTGATCAGCCATTCGTAATCACCCTCCAACAGCAACGTGTTCGTGAGGTAATAAACCAGACCGGCTGTATATCGATCGGTGGTCGATCCCTGCGCGTCATTGGCCGTGTCATAGCGCCCGACCATTTCAAGGTCGTTCACGACCGGCGCATCCAGATTCAGGCCTGCCAGTTTATAACTTCCCTGAACCCACCAGCCGGACGGCTGGATGTTTCCGACGTCGGCGGTTTGCTGCCAGGTATTGATATATTCACCCTTCACTTCGACATAGGGGCTGATGTGAACCGCGGCATCCACCACGAGCGCCGACCACAGATAATTTCCCGCCCAGGTGCCCGACTGGCCTGAAACGCCCAGTTCGACATCATAATGAGCCTGCCACGGGTAAAACCATCCGATGCGCCCACCGCCGCTGGGTTTGTTGTTGAGGTTGGCGTTGTTGCCGCTGTTGAGCAGTCCGACATTGCCGCCGAGGTCAAGATTGGGAATGGAATTCCCATTGCCATCCAGCGTGGTGGCGTTGGCGCTGCCATCCACGGAACTCGGTCCGTTGACGCCGTAAACCGAATAAGTGAGCATCTGTCCCGATACTCCAACCGGCATCGCGCCCCGCAACTGGACGCCCGCCCCGGCGCCCGGCAGGAAATCAACCGGCAGCGGATCATCCGGGATCTTGTTGAGCCAGCCCGCCCCGCGCTCGGAATAAGTGCCCAGCGGCAAAAGCATATACCCGGCTACGACCGTCACGTAATCGTTGAGCAAATAATCCAACTGGGCAAAGCTCAGGCTGACCGTGGTGCTGCTGCCGGCGTCATGGGTGTAAGGCGCCAGGGTGACCGCATTCGTTCCGCTGGCCGAGCCGTTTTGCAGCATGACGTCGAATCCGGCCTCGAACAAAATGTTGTCGTTCGCCCGGTACAAAAAGATCGGCGCAAAATCGGCCAGCACTAAGCCGCTGTTCTGTCCTTTGGCCTGTCCGAATTGAACCTCGGCGTCGCCAACCATCGAGACGTTGTGCAAGGCGCTGCGGGGCGGGGTTGCCTGCGCCAGAGCCGCGGCGTCAGCCTTTTCGGCGGCATTGGTGGCCAGCGTTTGCGTCTCGCCCAGCCGTTGCTGCAACTGCTGGATGGTCTGCTGATCCTGTTGGTGCGTTTGCTGGTCCTGTTCGTGCAGCTTTTCCAGCTGGCCAATCCGCTGGTCCTGGTTGGTGACCGCACTTTTCAGCGCATTGAAATCCTCATCGCTGATCATCGCCGCCGCACGCGGTGTCAGGGCCATCCCCAGCACGCAAGCCGCCGCTGTTATACCTGAAATCATGGAAGATATTTTCATGATGAAATGTTTTGAGGGTTGATTCAGCTGCCGGCGTCTTCCTTGAGAAACTTCAGGATTTCCCTGGCCTGCGCTGGGGGGAGATTGGCCCGCACCCGCATGTGGGTCATGATGGTCTGCCATTGGGCCGCCGTGAACTCGGTGGCGTAGCGTTCCGGGTGGCAGCGGTTGCAATTGATGGCGTACAACTCGGCGCCGGTGAGTTTCTTCGGCGCGGGCTTCTGTTCCGCTTTCTTTTCCGGTTCGGCATGAGCCAGAACCACGCTGAGGCACAAGCCGGCCAGCGCCAGGGCGCCGGCCAGAACCGCCAGTCGTTTGTTGATGAGTGTTGAGCGCATAAAAGTTCTACTTTCGTTCGTTAATCGCCATAATGTTAATCCGCTCCCGCAAATGCAATCCACTTTATTTGTTTTTTATGGCAATGGAATGCCGGCAGAACGCGGTGCGGAAAACAAAAAAACTGGGAGGGTCGCCGTGTCGGCGACCCATGTTATTCAGGGACGGCGATTAAAAACCATCTCGACAAAGGTCCAAACTTTAAGATTATTCAGTTGTTCGTCCAGATATGCGATCCAATGGAAAAATAATTTTCTTGATGGGAATCATTTTCAACTTGTTCATGTCCATCGCCCTGGCTGATCCCACGGCTGGGTGGACGCTGGAAAAGCTGCATTTTGAAATTCAATCTCCCTATGATTTGAAGCACAGCGACCGCTATGCTTTTGACGCCTCAACCGATACCTATCATATGTGGGTCTTCGCCACGGACAAGCCGAATGCCAAGTCAAGCACGAGGCCGCCGCGCACCGAAATGTCATTTGATAAATATACTTCCGGCCTGCACCAGTTCGAAGCCGATGTGATGGTGGTGACGAACACCAGCGATGTTTCAATCATGCAGGTTTTTGGGGGAGAGTATTACCATGAGGACTCGTCACAACACGCGACCTCGTTACAATTGCGGGTTTATGATGGCAAATTGAAATGGTATGATAAGAAAGCGCTGCTGTCGAACATCTATGGCCAATGGTTTCACCTCAACGTGACGCATGATGTCAGCACTCATGAAATCCAGATTTTCATCAACGGCAAATCCGCCATGACCTTCAAAGACAATGGCGGCAAAGAGTGGCACATGAAATGTGGCGTCTATGCCCAAAAGAGAGCGAAGGGCAAAATGGATGTCTATTATCGGAACGTCAAAATCTATCGCAAGTAAGCGGGCAGTTTCCCGATATAATTCGCAAATTGCAAATTACAAAAGGTGCCCCATCTTTTCGCGCTTGGCCTTCAGATACCGTTCGTTGTGCGGATTGGGTTTCACGCGGATCGGCACCTGCTCGACGATTTTCAGTCCGTAACCCTCCAGCCCGACGAGTTTTTTGGGATTGTTCGTCAGCAACCGGATGGTTTTTAGGCCGAGGTCAACGAGGATTTGCGCGCCGAGGCCGTATTCGCGCAGGTCCATTTCGTAACCGAGCTTTTGGTTTGCCTCGACGGTGTCGTAACCTTGCTCCTGCAATTTGTAGGCCTTGATTTTGGGCGCCAAACCGATGCCGCGGCCTTCCTGCCGCATATAGACAATCACGCCGCGCCCGGCTGCGGCCACCTGCCGCATGGCTTGGTGCAGTTGCGACCCGCAATCACACCGGCGCGAGCCGAAGACGTCGCCGGTCAGGCATTCGCTGTGGACGCGCACGAGAATTTTTCCCCGCCCGGCCACGTCGCCATGCACCAGCGCCAGGTGATGCTGATCGTCCAGCTTGGAGCGATACAAATGGAGGTCGAAATCGCCGTAATCGGTCGGCATTTTGACGGTCTCGACGCGCTCGACCAGTTTTTCCCGCGTGCGCCGGTGTTCGATCAAGCCGGCGATGGTGCAGATTTTCAGGCGATGTTTTTTTGCGAACTTCAGCAGCTGCGGCAGGCGCGCCATCGTGCCGTCATCGTTCATGATTTCGCAAAGAATGCCGACGGGCCGGCAGGCCGCGAGCGTGGCCAGGTCCACCGCCGCCTCGGTGTGGCCGGCGCGCTGGAGCACGCCGCCGGGACGCGCGCGCAGCGGAAACACGTGGCCCGGCTGCACGAGGTCTTCCGGCACCGCCGCCGGTTCGGCCAGGATTTTGATGGTGCGCGCCCGGTCGGCGGCGCTGATGCCGGTGGTGATGCCGCGTGCGGCGTCCACGCTCACCTGAAAATCAGTGCGAAAGCTCTCGCGGTTCTGCTGCACCATGCGGTCAATGCCCAATTGATGCAGCCGCCCGGCGGCCGCCGGCACGCAAATCAGTCCGCGGCCGAATCGGGCCATGAAATTCACGGCGGCGGGCGTGACGAATTGCGCCGCCATGATCAAATCACCTTCGTTCTCGCGGTCGGCATCATCCACGACGATGACCATTTTCCCGCGGCGAATGTCGGCGACGACGGATTCAGTGCTGTCGAAGTTTTTTTTCATCGGCGAAAACAGCATAACTGTCCGCCGTTCAAACGCCAGACGCAAAGCAAACCGGTTGCATCCCGACCTGCCGATTTCGGTTGTGGTGCTCTTTGCGCCTTTTGGTGGGGCGAGCGTCCCCGCACTCGTGTCCAGCTATTAATTGTTAAAAGGGAACGAGTTCTGTAATTGAGTATCAGGAGGTTTTTCTGTTGGAGGGAAAGGTTTCTCTGCAAGTAGTTCTGGGAGTGGGCATTGTCCGAAAATATTAACGCTGACGATCTGCAAAATTTCGTTGAGACTTGTTCTCAAATTAGCTGTCTTCTTGACCATGGGCACCATGAGGTAGGCGCAAATGGCTGACCAGATTTGACACCGCACCGCGTTCTGGCTCCGGCCATAAAAGCTGCGAATTCGGAGGTGTTGCTTGATCCATTTGAAGAACAGTTCGACTTGCCACCGCTGGCGATAGAGTTGGGTAATGACTGTGGCGGGTAATTCCATTTGGTTGGTCAGCAGAATGAGGTTTACTTGGTTTCTGGTGTCATAAATCCGAATGCGCCGCAGCCGCTGCGGGTAGGATTTGGCCGATCAATCACTGGTCAGGCGGATGATTTGATCACAGCGCAGGCCGGTACTTTTGTCTACGGCACGGCTTTCGACCACGCGAAAAGTCACGTGCCGAAGACAACGGACCACGAATAGCGCTCCAGCCTCTTGCCACCGGTAGAGGCGGACAAAATCCAGATAGCTTCGGTCCATGATATAAAAGGCGCCGGGAAGTACGGGAACTTGGTCCAGCGTCTTGCAGTCGGGAAAATGCGGCTCGGTCACCGCCGCCCAAGCAGGTAAATTACCCTGCAAAGACAACAGCAAATGCAGGCGCACGGCCGCCTTTTGCGAGCGGGCGTAATAACCCCAGGGGAACAGACTCAGACACAAAGCGATGACGGAAGCATCCAGCGCGAAGGCTACTTTGGGCAAATCTGGACCGGTCCGCTCTTCCCGATAAAGCCGTGCGGCGCGACGCATCAGAATCTGGGCCAGCGCCTCAAATAAACGCCAGTCCCGATGGTGGCTGGCGTAAGCCAGATTGGTGCGAGAAACCTGTCCGCGAAAACCAAGGTGGTAGAGCAAGCCCGGCTTGGAGCGCAGGCAGGCGACGATGTCGCGCAAACTTTCGCGGTAAGTGAGTTGACCGAAACACAACGCCAGAAAGTGATCATGCTCGGAGAGTCCGCGTGGGGGGCGCGCATTGGGAAACCGTTCAACACAACGGGAAAACTCCGCAGGATACAAAGCGGCGGTGATTTGCGAAAAAACGGCGGGTGGTGCTTGCATGAACGCACGATGCCAGAAGACGCCACTGGACTTGAACCCCGTTGATGCAGATGAATCGCTCAATCCGGGTTCATGTCGATAACACACCTGGAACACCAAAATACCCGAAAAACAAAGTTCTCATTGGCCTCCAACAAAAATTAACTGGACACGAGTGAGCGTCCTCGCGAGCCGGCTCGTCAGGAGCCTCGCCCCACCATGCTGATTTTTGCTGACACAACACCAAAAACCGGCTTACGATTTGTCGGGTTTCATTGGAAACGATTTTCCAATCGGTGGGGCGGTGAGATTTAGCAACCGAACGACCGACAATTTCAATGTCATCAGACAAACTGGGCAGCAAGGGGTTTGGTGGACTTTCGGGCGGAAACCCCTTGAGTCTGCTTCATGAATGTTTCGCCTGCGGCGTGATCGTGGTGGGTGCGCGCAAACGCATCGTCGCCTGCACCGCCGAAGCCGCCGAACATCTGCACCGGGACGCGGCGAAGCTGGTGAATGCGCCGTTGGGTTTGTTGCCCGCGCCGCTGGTCAAGCTGATTCAGGAAACCATCCGGAGCGGCAAGTCGATTTTGAACCGCGAAATTCCCCTGGGCCATGCCACGGCGTTGCGCGCGAGCATTTTACCCGTGAAAACGCGCGAGGCGGTGGAAATTGTCATCGTTTTGAACAGCCTGACTTCCACGCCGGTCTTTGAGCAGAACCTCCGACGGCTCGACCGGCTGGCCGGTCTCGGCACGCTTTCGGCGAGCATGGCGCACGAAATCAAAAACGGGATGGTGGCCATCAAGACGTTTGTTGACCTGCTGGCGCAGAAAGGCCAGGACACGGAACTCACCGAGGTCGTCGGACGCGAGCTTCAGCGCATCAATGGAATTGTGACGCAGATGCTGCGGTTTGCCGCGCCGAACCGCGCGGCGTTCTCGACCGTGCGCATCCACGACGTGCTCGATCATTCGCTGCGCCTGGTGCAGCACCAGGTCAACGGAAAATTGATTTCCCTGCAGCGTCATTACCAGGCCGAGCCGGACACCGTGCATGGCGACGACGCGCAATTGCAGCAGGTGTTCATGAATCTGCTGCTCAACGCGCTGGAAGCGATGGGCACGAACGGGGTATTGACCGTCAAGACGGAAACAGTGCAGGGCGAAAACAGCGAGCGGCAGTTGCGGATCAACATCCAGGACACCGGCGTAGGCATCGCGCCGGAAAATCTGGACCATTTGTTCGAACCGTTTTTCACGACCAAAAAGAACGGCACGGGTCTTGGGCTGGCCATCAGCCAGCGCATTGCGCTGGAACATCACGGCTTGATTCGCGTGCACAGCGATCCCGGCAAAGGCTCGCATTTCAGCCTGTCGCTGCCGGCGTTTACGGTCGCCGAACCGGCCGTCCACCCAATCAGGGCAAGGGCAGATTAGCCTTTGTCTTCCCCGTCATCGGACGATGCGATTTTATTCCCCAAGGAGGTGGTAGGGCTGAACGGTGTCGTCGCCGACGTGGACTTTCGGCGAGGCCTTGAGCGAGAAGGTGAAGGCCACCGTGTAATCCGTCGGGCCAGTGCTGTTGTCAATCACCCGGAACGTCAGCGCGCAGGTCCAGCTCCGCAGGTCGCGATAGATGCTGTAATCCTGTTCCTGCAACCGGCCGTCCACGGCGTTGTAATCGTGCTGCGTGCGAACCCCCCAGTTGTCATTCACCCGGTAAAAAAGCGTGCTGGTGATGAAATTGTTGGCCTGGGTGAATCCATCAAAGCCGTTGCGCAAATACCAGTAGCCGAGTCCCCAGCTCCAGCGTTCGTTCGGCTGGAAGGTGAGTTGATCAAACGCCAGATTCAAATGGCCGCCGTCGATGGCGTAGCGCCATTGCGAATCCAGCATGATCCACGAGCGCGGTTTGAATGCGAGGTCGGAGTAAAGATCGCTGAAATTCTCCTGCGGGCTGAACGGTTCGTCGAGATTGTTCTGATTCTGGCCCGGGGTGAGCCGCCAATCCATAATCACGTTCCAATCCACCAGATTGTCGAGCTGCCCGTCGCGCCGGGTTTGGAACGTATTACGCAGGCCGAAACGGATGACGTTCTCGCTGTCAATGGAATCAATGTTGTTGTAATCGGGAAATTGAACCGGCAACAGCTGCAGGCTGGGCAGCGCGGAATCGAACTGCGGCAGTTGCGCCGGCGGCGTGCTGGGATTGGGCATGTAGGCGTAGGTCGCCGACGGCTCGATGATGTGGCGCAGGCCGTCAATGGCCAGAAGTGAATTCGTCGCGCCGGTCCAAAGCTGCGAGGCTTTGAACGAGGTTTCAACGCCGGTGTTGAACACGTTGCGCCAGGTGGCTGAGTTCGTGCCGCCCGGACCGGTTTCCGCGCTGTAATAGGTGAAGCGTCCGCCGACGCGCGGCGTGACATTCAGCCAGCCAAAAAACGTCCAGGGCAGGAGCAGTTGATGAAAGGTATCGGCGCGGGCGGCGGAATAAGCCAGCGGGTTGTTGTTCGTGAACAAGGCATTGTTCGTTTCCGTAAAATACATCCGGTAATAACCCGCCGAACTTTCGCTCTCGTAATAAAACGGCGTGTTGAAAACCTGCTGGCGATGGCCGGTAAGCTTCACGTCGGGCAGGCGTTCTACCTGGTTGAAAAAATTGTTTACCTGCGGCGTGGTTTCGGCGTCGAGACTCCAGTTGTTCCAATACTTGTTGGCCTCGGTGAAGGAGTAGGGCTGCGGATTATTGCGATAGGCGCCCTCGAAAAAATCGTGCAGCACGAGCGGGTCGCTCTGCCAGTTTATGAGCGCCTTCAGATTCAAATTGGTGGCCGGGGTCGCCTGCCAGCCGAGGTAAACGCGCTGGCGGTTTTCAGGTATCGCCCCCAAATTCTGGAAACTGTTCGTGCTGACGCTGTTGGTCGAATTCCGGTCATTCAGGTAATAATACTTGAGCGCCGCCTCGCCCCAGGGACCGAGGTGCAGATTCAGGTCCGGCCCCACCCCCAGGCCCCGCTCCTCGCGATAGTCCAGATGAAACTTTCCGTCCACCGCATCGTTGGCATACCACGTGTAGGTGTTGAGCAAAAACGGCCCGTAGGCGGTGCGGTAGCCGGGGATGAAATTCAAATTGTTCGCGCGCGGCCCCAGTTCGCGCCGGTAATACGGAAAGTAAAACGACGGTACACCGTCCAGGTAAACCACGGCGTTCCACATCTCGATGTATTTTCCAGGGACAATTTTTATGTGGCTGGAGCGGACGTAAATCGCCGGGTAGCTCACATCGTCGGTCGTGACGAAAGCGTGGCGCGCGTGGTAGATTTGATTGGTCGTGTCGCCCTGCAATTGCTCGCCTTGGGCGAACACCGGCGGTTTGCCTGTGCGAAACTGTTCGCTCTGCATCTGGTGCGTTTTGAAATTGTAGCGGATGTGTTCGCCGGTCCAGATGAAATCGCCTTGTTCGATGCGCACGTGGCCATCGGCCACCACTTCGCCCGACTGGTAATCGAGCTTCGCGCTGTCCGCGATGAGCGTGGCATTGGTGTTATACTGCACAAAGACATTCGTGCCGTAAGCCGTGTCGCCTACAACATCCACACTGCCGGCCGGCGCGCCGGGAATGATTTGATTGAGTGCCTGCACCACCCAGGACGGCTGCTCCTGGGCCCGGGCGACGAATGGAAAAAGCGCGCATAACAAGACGAGCAGAACGATGGCGGGCAATCTTCTCATTAGGCGCGGCCAATTAAACAAAACGAAATGCGCTTGTCGAGAGTCGAAGGACGAGAATCACCCTCAACCCCCATCCATCAACCAACCATCGACCCCGGCCGGTTTTATTCCTTCGGCAGGAAGGCGAATGCCACGGCGGCGAGAATGCACACAAACGCCGCGATGTAATTCCACCGGATTTTCTCGCCGAGATAGAGTATCGCAAAGACGCAGAAGACCGACAGCGTGATGACTGCCTGGATGATCTTCAATTGCGCGGCGGAATAAACCGAGTTGCCCCAGCGATTGGCCGGCACCTGTAGCAGGTACTCGAAGAACGCGATGCCCCAACTGGCCAGGATGACCAGCAGCAGCGGCTTGCTTTTGAATTTCAAGTGGCCGTACCACGCGACCGTCATGAAAACGTTCGAGCAGGTCAGCAGCACAATCGGCAGCCAGCGGGATTCGGTAAAATTCATGGCGCAAAATGAATTGGCCGGTGATGGGTGTCAAATGGGAACGCGGAGGGCTTTTCGAATACGTCTAATTCGGGTAATTATATCTTTGACTCACCACGGCACGCCATTAGCCTGTGGGACATGATTCAAATTTTGGGCCAGCCCATACTAAGGGCCGCTTGGGAAACTGAGGGGCTTTTAAAATTATTTGAAACCTTTAAAAATCAGAATCCCGCCGTATTGGTTCCAGAGGGGAATTGCAAAACCATTAATCGCATGTTGGGACCGATGGATGAAGTGTTGCAGAGGCTTGTTCTGCCAGACACTAAAAGACGAAGAGAAACAATTAAGATAGACATGGAATTATATCCTTATACCCATAACTATTCTCAAATTTATACCATTTTATGGGATTTACACCGATCCTTCATTCGAGAGCTGATGGTGGTTCACTTTGCATTCATTTCCGGAGACAAGTTGCAGTTTTTTGAACAGGAAGAACTTTTTGGAGAAACAGTCTATGAAAACTTTAAGATTGCCAGAGAAGATATTAAGGCAGCCGGAAATTGTTTAGCAGCAGATTTACATGATGCCGCGGTGTTTCATTTGCTGCGAGTGGTAGAAATCGGATTGAGAGAGCTGGCTAAAAATTTAGGAATAAAAAAAATATCAAAAACACCCCTGGACTATTCTGGTTGGGAAAAAGTTGTCGGAGCGATAAACGACAAGTTGGAAGTTAAAATACCAAAATCACGAGGTCCAAAAAAGTCAGCAGCATTAAAATTACAAAGCGAGCTGCTTGCAGATTTAAAGGCCTTTGAAGTTTTGAGAAATGAAATCATGCACGGGCGCAGCCACCACAACGAACAGGAGGCGATTGGACTTTTCAATCGTGTGCGTGAGTTTATGCAGAGATTGGCAAATGCCATTTCAAGTCCGAAGTCTAAAACCAAAAGCACTGGGAAGAGCATGTGGTCGGCATTGGCCCCCCTGTTTTCAGATATAGGAAAAAAATAATATGGCCGAACAACGTCCAGAATCCGAAACCCCGTTTGAAAAATTCCGGCAGTTCACGAAGAAAATTGTCTCCGTGCCGAAATCTGAGATTGACCGGCGGGAAAAGCAGTACCAGAAAACCAGAAAGGTGAAACGGCGTGGCGCATGAATGTTAAATACCATCAGACAGCTAACAGCATCTCCATTATGATCATTGGCGCGGCTGTGTGTTTGTTGGGGTTGGCTGATACTGTGGATGCAGGCATCTGACCGGAGGATGCGGGCACTGGAGCAGGCTGTCTCGGAAATAACCAAGCACAAATAGCAATAATTATGGCAGCCAACGAAAACCATGTGTCCGGCTGTTTGAGCCAGCGCGTTGGCCTCGTTGGAGTGAAAAATGGCCCCATATTATGACTTACGCCGCTTACCACGTCCCTGCCGCTGACCTCGTAAAGTCTCCGGTTATGTTTTCTCCTATCAGCTTGGCGTATTGCAACCGGCGCCCGATAATTCCGATGATGCCCTTTAAGAATCTGCCGGAGTCGGTGTTTTCACGTTCATTAAACCGAAACGCCTGTTCGTCGAGGTAGCGAAACAAATGAAAGGGTTCAACACTAACGTATGTCCCGCGAATCCCGCGCTTGAGCAGGCTCCAAAAGTTTTCAAGCCCGTTGGTGTGGACGCTGCCGCGAACGTATTCCTTGGCGTGGTCAATCGCTTCGTGAACGTAATCCGAATTCAATCCATTGTAAGAGGGAAGCGCGTCAGTGAACACTTGCGAGCCTGCTTCAACGTGCTCGCGGATTTCACCCTGCACCGTAACCCGTCTGGCGTTGGCAACGTGCTTCAATTTGATTTTGCCTTTCCGTTCCAGAATGCCCATGACAATCGCCTTGCCGACTCTGCCAGTCCCGCGACCGCGTTTGCGTTTTCTATCAGGATGCATGTTGCGAACCTTGCCGCCGATATAAGTCTCGTCCGCTTCCACTTCGCCAGAAAGTTTTTCCATGCTACCATTTTGCATCGCCAGTCGGATACGGTGAAGCATGAACCAAGCGGTCTTTTGGGTGACACCCAAGGCACGGGCAAGCTCACACGAACTGATTCCGTTTTTGGCGTTCACAATCATCCAGAATGCGGGCAGCCATTTGTCCAGCCCAAGAGGACTGTCCTCAAAAATGGTGCCGACTTTGACGGAGAATTGCTTCTTGCTGTCGCGACACTTCCAGATTTTTCGCGTCTCAAGGAAAGCGACATTGGACTTTTGGCAGCAGGGGCAAACCACCTTGCCGTCAGGCCAGCGTATCGAAACCATAAACTGCAACGCCCTGTCAGCGTCCGCGAAGTATTTGATTGCGCCGGTCAGTGTTTCAGGAAACTCGTTGTTGTCTTTCATGTCCCAAATATCGCATAAAGCCTATGGTGAGTCAAGTATATAATTACCCTAATTCGGCAAGCTCCGTCAGGAGCGGAATCTTTGTAGAAACCGAAACCAAAAAATCTCCAGCCCCATCGGGGCGGCATATTCCGCCTTTGTTGGAGTTCACGCTTTAGCGTGTCCGCCTCCCGCACAAGCTAAAGCTTGAACTCCAGCCTGCCCTGCCGCTCCTGACGGAGCTTGAAAATCATTTTTGGCTGGGTCTACAAAGATGCCGCACCTACGGCGCTGGGGCAGGCCGGTTTTGAATCTCATGCGAACGTCATGAACACGTCTGATCCGGTTATAACCTCACCGGAATTTTTTTGCTCGCCAAAAATTTCTTCACATCGCCGACGGTGTAGGTGCCGAAATGGAAAATGCTTGCGGCGAGGACGGCGTCGGCCTTGCCTTCCAGCAGCACCTCGGCCATGTGTTCCAGACTGCCCGCGCCGCCGCTCGCCACCACCGGCACGCCCACCGATTCGCTGATGCGCCGGGTGATGACCAGGTCAAACCCGGCCTTCGTGCCGTCAGCGTCAATGCTGTTCAGCACAATCTCGCCCGCGCCGAGCGATACGGCGCGTTTGGCCCATTCGATGGCGTCGAGGCCGGTGTTCTTGCGCGCGCCATGCGAGAACACGCCCCATTTGTCCGGCGCGATTTTCTTGGCGTCAATCGAGACGACGATGCACTGGCTGCCGAATTTTTCCGCGCCGGCACGGATCAGGTCGGGATTCGCCAGTGCCGAGGAGTTGATGCTGATTTTGTCCGCCCCGGCCCGCAGCATCGTGAACATGTCGTCCACGGACTTGATGCCGCCACCGACAGTGAGCGGCATGAAGCACTGATCAGCGGCGCGTTGAATCACGTCCACCATCGTGGCGCGTCCGTGCGCGGTGGCGGTAATGTCGAAGAACACCATTTCGTCCGCGCCCTGCTCGTTGTAGCGGAGCGCGAGTTCCACCGGGTCGCCGACGTTGCGCAGCTCGCCCGCTTCGGCCTTGCCGAACTGGACGCCGCGCGTGACCTTGCCGTCGTGCACATCGAGGCAGGGAATGACTCGTTTGGCCATCATGAACGGCCATTGGTTAACACTTTGCTTTGGCGCTCACCACCCCAAAAACGTTCTTGACGCTCAGTTTTGTGGCATTAGGTTTGCTCGCAAAGACAAAGTTGTTTCAAAACCAAAATGGCCATGAAATCTCATTTTCTCATTCTTACCGGTCTTGTTTCGTTGTCGTGTGGTTTGCTGCTCACTGGTTGCACCCGCACGGATTATGGCACCGGTAGTCCGTACCATCCCGGCCCGGTCGCTGGTAAAACCGTTGGTAACGCCGTCGGGGTCACCGCCGGCAACGTCGCCGGCTTCGGCGTCGGCACCGTCGAGGGTGCCGCGGCCGGCATGGCGGCGCCGTTTAATCCGGATTATCATATGGTGCGTTACTGGCGCACGGAAACCACGACGGATGGCCGCACGATTCAAGTGCCGTACGACGTTTTGGTGGATCAATATGGCCGCCCGGTGAAAATGCCCGCGCCCACGGGAAATCCCAAGCCGCCGCCGCCGGCCCCGACTCCAACCGCCCCAACGCCGGCTCCGGTGCCGACATCTTCAACCAACGGCGCACCACAATAATATAATTTTCCAACCGCGAAAAAGTTATGCGAATGTTCACCTCTTTTCTGCTGGTCGCCGGTTTGCTGACCGCCGGATCATTGTTTGCCGCCGATGCCACGACTGCCGCGCCGCTGCGCAAGGTCGCCATCATTGTCGAGAATCGCGCCGGGGCGCAGCTCAACGACAAGGTTGCCGTGTTCGAAGATTTGCTGAGCAGCCGCATTGCCGGCAAGGGGTATTCGGTCATCAGCAGGGATGTGACTCTCAACGCCCTGAAAACGTATCCGTCCGTGGGCGTCGCCGTGTCTTCGCAAAGTGCCGTGAATGCCAATGCGGTCAACGCGTCCCACGCTCGCTCCACGGCTGCGAGCTCAGCGCATGATGAACTGGCCCAGGCTTCCGCGCTGCGCGCCAGGTCGGAAGACGCCTCCGGCACCAACGTTGGTTCCGTGGATTTGGCGCAAACAGACTCGTCAAAGTACACCGGCGGTCAGACCAATGTCAGCCATGATTTCGGCCACGGTTCCGCCTCCGTGGAATTGGCGCAGTCGGATTCGGCAAAGATTGACATCACGCCGGACACGACCAAGCTGGACCAGGCGCTGAGTGACAACACCTCGGCACTCCGGCTGGCGCAAAACCTCGGGGCCGATTTCATTTTGATTCCGTCCCTTACGACCTACGGCACCGAGCGAAAAGCCTATACCGGCGACGGCATCAGCACCGTCAACGTCACGCACACCTTGCGCGTGAGCTGCAAAATCGTCGAGGCGGGCGCCGGCGGCGCCGTCAAGGGCGACATGGTCACGGCCACCAAAACCATCCGGCAGAGTGGAAATCTATCGGTTGACAGCAGCGAAGTGATCAATGAATTGCTGGATGACGCGGCCGGGCAACTGGCCGGCGCCCTCGTGCAAAACGCCGGTTCGCTGCCCACCGAGGTCGCCAAGGATAAACAGGTCAATTTCTCAATCGTCTGCTCCATGACCGACATCAAGGATCTACCGATCACGGTGCCGGATGTGCAGGTGACGGCGGACAAACGCGTGGTGAAAACCAACGCCCCTATCGAGGTGCAGCCGCTGGATGTGACCGTGGAATTGGACGGAGTAGCGATTGGTTCGGCGCCCGGCACTTTCCAGGCATTTCCCGGTCTGCACAAACTGCGGCTCTCCCGCGAGGGCTTCAAGGATTGGGAGCGGACGGTTAATGTCTATGCCGGCCAGAAGCTGCGCTTGGCTCTGCAAATGAGCGACGAAGGTTACGCGCGCTGGGAGCAAAACATGGCTTTCCTGCAATTGCTGCAAGACGACCGCAAGCTGACCGATGCCGAAGCCAAGAAAATCGAAGGCATCGCCAAGTTCTGGAGTGAAAGCCATTACCGGGTGGACACGAAGGAAAATGTCAAAATTTACAAAAGCCTTTATTAATCAAATCAAATCATCGCCATGAAAAACTCCGTTCTCCGCAACATTGGTGTCGGTCTCTTGAGTGCCCTGCTGCTGCCCATGCTGGCGTCTGCGCAGGAAGGCAAGGCTACCTTGGCCGTGTCGTCCATCAAACCCACGCCGTCCCTGGCAGCCGCGGTCAAGCCGGACAAAAAAATCGAGATGGGCCGCATCATCGAATCGCTGGACAGCCAGCTCATTGACCGCATCAACGCCACGCGCAAGTTCGACGTCGTCGGGCGCAGCGATTTAAACGATGTCCTCAAGGAACAGGACCTCGGGGCTTCCGGCAACGTGGATGCCAAGACTGCCGCGCAGGCTGGCAAGCTCACCGGCGCGAAATATCTGCTGGTGACGACGGTGGATGACTTTCAGGATTACGTGGAGAAAGCCACGTTTGAAGGCACGGGCCGCAGCGCCACCAAACGCGTCTTCCGGCTGTCGGTCGTGGGGAAAGTCTATGATTCGAGCACCGGCAAATTGCTGGAGTCGGTGAATTTTCAAACCGGCAACGACGCCTTCAAGCAAATCCAGGAGGAGCGTAATTATTCGGTCAAGGACGGCGAGTTGAGCGACGAGATGATGGTCGCCGTTTCGCGGGACATGGCACAAAAAATCGCCAACCGCATTGCCGACGTGATTTTCCCGGCCAAGGTCCTGCTCAAGCGCGACAAGGAAGTCACCATCAACCGTGGTGAAGGCGGCGGCGTGGCCGTGGGTGACACGTTCAATGTGTTTGCGCTGGGCGAGGAATTGATTGACCCGGATACGAAGGAATCACTGGGGCGTGAAGAGGCGAAAGTGGGCCGGGTGAAAATCACCCAGGTCAATCCCAAGACCTCGACGGCGGAAATTTTGGACGACACGGGCATCGACAAGGGCGCGATCCTGCGCAGACCACAGTAAGCCCATAAAATCGCAGTAAATTCCAACGGAAGGCATCAAAGTGAAACCACTCATGCGTATTGGTCGCAAACCGGGCATTCAGCCGTTTCTTTTCGCCGCAGTTATTGGACTGCTGGCAACGGGTTGCAAGACGTATGAACAGCAGAACCATGTCATTCAGTATTGGCATCAAGGGAACATGACCAATGCCGTCGCGGAAGCCACCAAGATGGCCGACCAAAACGCCAAGAACAAGGACGCGATCATCTGGCGCTTGGAACAGGGCGCGGTCCTGCGCGGAGCGGGCAAATACGATGAGAGCAACAAGGCGTTTGACCAGGTGCAGGATAGAATTGACCAATACTCGCAGGAGGCCAAGGTCCGGGTCGGTCAGGAAGCCGGTGCGCTGCTGTCCAACCAGGCCAATCTGGCTTATGAAGGCCGGAGTTATGACGGCGTCATGCTCAATACCTACAAGGCGCTGAATTACCTCCAGTTGGGCGAACCCGACAAGGCGCGGGTGGAACTTATCCGTGCCTACCAGCGGCAGCAGGATGCGGTTGAAGCAAATAAAAAGCGCATCGCCAAGGTTCAGGAGGAAGCCGACAAGAGCAAGGACAAGGCGACGATGGACAAGGCGGAACAGGACCCGAAATTCAAGTCCCAAATGCAGGGCGCTTATACCGGTCTCGACAATCTCAAAGTCTATGCCGATTATGTCAATCCGTTCACCGTTTATCTCGATGGCCTGTTCTTCATGGCTGATGCCGCCGATGGTTCGGACCTGGAGCGCGCCCACAAATCGCTCGAACGCGTTGTCGGATTTGATCCGGACAACATTTACGCCAAGCAGGACTTGGCGGCGGTGAACGATTTGATCAACGGCAAACCACTGTCCCCGACGACCTACGTGATTTTCGAAACCGGCTGCGCGCCCGTGCGCGACCAGATTCGCATTGACATCCCCATTATCGTTTCAAAAGTCTCGTATGTCGGCGCGGCCTTCCCCACGCTCAAACCCCAGGGCAATTATCTTCCCAGCCTGACGATATCGGCCAACAGCATCATCGTCCCGGCACAAGATACCGTTGCCACTACGGCCACATCGACCACCGCAGTCACAACCACCACGGCCGCCAGCGAACCGCCGGCAGCCGCAAGCAGCGCGAATACGGTGGCTGGCGACACAAACACGACCATCACCAGCACAACGGTGACGACTGGTGACACGAATTCAACCGGCTCCAATACGGTTACAACGACCAGCAATACAAATTCAACCGTTACCAGCACAACCGTGACGAGCGGCGACACAAACGCAACCGTCACCAGCACGACCACAACGGCCAGCAGCACGACCGCGACCGTAACGGCCGGCAGCACGACGGCATCGACCAGTCCGATTGCGAACATGGACAGTGTCATCGGTCTTGATTTTAAAAATGAATTGCCGGTCGTCATCACCAAGACCATCGCTTCCACCATCACCAAGGCCGTGGCTGCCTATGCCGCCAATCAGGCCGCCTCGCAGCAAAGCGATATCGCCGGGCTGTTCATGCAACTTGGCACCGCCATTTATCAGGCCGCCGTGAACATCGCCGATGAACGCACCTGGACCACCCTGCCAAAGGAATTTCAAGTCTGCCGTTTTTCCACGCCGCCCGACCGTAAAATCGTGCTCGAAACGCCCGACGGCGCCCAAAAAATCCCGGTGACAATCGAGGACGGTATGATTAACATTGTCTATGTCAGGTCGATTACCGCCACCAGTCCAATGCTGGTGACACAATTTAAATTAAAATGAAAACGCGAATTTTTCTTCCGCTCGCCGGAGCCGCCCTGCTGGCCCTGACCGGTTGCCATACCTCGATGAACACCATCGAAAATGCCCAGAAGGAAGGCCAGCGCCAGATGATCTCCGACTCGCGCGTCATCACCGACAGCAGCCTTGCCAAAAAGGTTTCCTTCGTCGGTATCAATCAATCCATGACCCCCGGCGGGTTTCTAAAAGTCCAGATCGAGCTGCTCAACCGCAAACACTCGCTCCAGCGTTTCAGTTACCAGTTCGAATGGTTCGACGCCAATGGCATGCAGATCAACAACATCGTCTCACCGACGGTTCCCGACCAGATTGAAGGCGGGGAGAGCAAATTCATTTCCAGCGTGGCGCCCACGACGGCGTGCAAAGACTTTCGAGTCAAGTTTATCGAAGACTGATCATCCTCAACCAAACAATCCCATGAAAAAAACCGTTCTTTTGTCCCTTTTGGCTGCGGCCATCCCGTTCGTCGGCACTGGGTGCCGTACCCCGGCGCATTATATTCAAACTGGCGGACGCGAAAGCCTCGTCAACGTCAATCAAATCAACATCCAGGATTTCATCGAGGCCGCCAACACAGCCACCAGCGACCTGCTGGCCTCCGGCGCG
>JBEKSU010000042.1:0-18951 GCA_049516755.1 Verrucomicrobiota bacterium
GATTCCAACTGGGCCTTTTGTTCCGGATCCATTGCAAGAGCTTCAGCCGAGTCCCACATGCGGCTGAGTGTAGCTGACTCAGCCTCATTGTAAAGAGTTAAGTGTTACACTACACTAGCTGGCGGCGAGAGGCCGGGTGGTGGCTGAAGCCGGATGATTGTGAAAACAAACACGATTGAGCGCGTTGGCAACGGGGATGATTTTTTCCCGCGGGCACTCGCCTATCAGGCAGATTTGAATCCAGTTTTTCCGGCGCAGATAGCCGCTGTTGTAACTCAACAAATAGCCGGCTTCCTGCATGGCTTCGCCGGTCCTGACCGAATTCAGTTCCGGCGGAAGGGCGATGGTGATGACGGCCGGTGAGGTCTGGGTGTCTTTTCCGACCAGATTGAAGCCGGTTTCCGCCAGGTGCAAACGCAGTCCGGCGGACATGCCAGCAATTTCTTCAAATCGTCCTTCCAGGTTCAACCGGCGGATGGCGGCGTGCAACGCGTGCAGCAAATTGGACGAGAAGGTGAACGGGATGCCATGTTCCTGTGCACAAAGACCCAGATCAAGATAGCGCGGCAGCCGGTCTGGCTCGGGCGCCACTTCGTGGTGGTAAAACACCATGGCCAGCCCCGGGTATGCGCGCAATCCCTTGCCGCTGGAACCTGACGCGAGATAAACTCCGCTCAAATCCACCGGCATGGTGCCGATGGTGCTGATGCAATCCAGGCACAGTTTCGCCCCCGCGTCGGCGCACAGCACCTTGAGCCCGGCGAGATCGTTGAGCACGCCGCTGGAGGTTTCGCAATGCACGCACCAAACCCAGGCCGGCGCGGACCGCGCGGATAGTCGTTTCCCGACCGCGGCCAGGTCCAGCGGTTCGCCCCACGGAAATTCCAACGCCTCAAATTTTAAATTGAACCGCCGGGCCTGATCCACCAGCCGGCTGCCAAATTCGCCGTTGCACAAGACCAGACCGGGCCGGCCGAGCAGCGATAATTGTCCGGCGACCACATCATTGGCCAGGGTGCCCGAACCCATGAACAGTTCAACCTTCCCGGCGCGGACAAGTTCGCAGAGAATTTGTTTTACGGCTTGAAAGTTCTTTTTGAAATCCTCGCTGCGATGTGATTCCGGAGCCTGCTCAAAAGCGCGCCGCACTTCGCGCCGCACCATCACCGGGCCGGGCAAAAAATTCACCGCATTGGGATGGAACGAACGCGCGGGGGACGAGCGCAGAAATTCGCGCGCCGTGACTTCGAACGTTTCCAGCGTCACGTACATCGGCTGAAACTGCGCGTCGCCGCTGCCGACGACCGGGCCGAAGGGCACGAAGCCGAGATGCTGATACAATCTTTGCTGCCGGGTGGTGCCGGAAATGATGGCGAGGTCGTATCCCTTTTCGACGCCATGCTGCCAGAGCAGGGCGAGAATGCCCTGCAACACCTGTCCGCCGCGCGCGCCGCGGAATTTCTTTTCGATGGCGAGCAGCCGGATTTCACAGATGGTCCGGCCCGGCGGCAGATGGGAATCGAGGTCCGGCAGTTTTTGATCAAGGGAAAAAGGCCGGTTGCCGCGCACGGCGAGCATCCCGGCGAGTTTCTGGTTGCTGAGACAAATCAAATAGGTGTTTTCGGCGTGGAATTTGTCCACGAGCCGCTGGGTGGGCGACGCCTGATGTTGCGGGATTTCCTCGACGAAGGTTTTGTAATTTAGCCGGTGAATCTGCTCGAATTCCCAGTCTTCCGTCGCCACTTTGAATACCAGCGGTTCCTGTGCATTCATAATTTTGTGTGTTCGGGCTTGGATGCGACTCCGCGCCGCGCCAGCAGCGCTGCTATTTCTTCCGCTAAATTCCGGCGGTGCGCAAACAAAATAATTGCCGCCAAAACCGTCATGAGCGTCGCCGTCAGGTCGTCGTGGTTGAACCACCAATCCGCCAGCGGCAGACAGGCGAACGCGAACATGGCCGGGAAAAGGCTTTTCCGGGTGACGGCCCAACTGCCCAGAAACAAAACGAGAATCGTCAGCGCGACCCGATGGTCGAACATCAGCAACGCCCCAAACGAGGTGGCCACGCCCTTGCCGCCGCGAAAGCGCAGTTGTGCCGGCCAGATGTGTCCGGCGGTCACGGCCAGCATGGCCAGCGCGGCAAGGTGATGGTTGTTGGTCCACTCCGACGCGCTCCAGACCGCCAGCGCGCCTTTGGCCAAATCGCCAGACGCAGTAAGGATAAAACCGAATTTGCCCAATTCCCGTCCCGCGTTGCGCGCGCCAATGCTGCCGCTCCCGATTTCACGGATGTCCCGGCCGGTGCTCGCGCGGACGAGATAATAGCCGATGGCGAAACAGCCGAAGAGATAGGCACCGAGCGCCGTGCCGGTCACTTGAAACCAGTTTGCAGACTGCAAATGTTCAATCCACGCCATGCGGCAGTCACTTTCTGATGATTCGCTCCGAGTTTAAACGAAACCCCGGCGGGTTGCGAATCAAATATTTTGTCCGGTCTTCGATTTTATCGATGTGTGGCGACCGTCCAAAGACTTGACTTATGGTTTGGAAAACGGAAGCAATAGTCCATGCGCGCAGCGAAAAAAAACCTGTTGGTGGGCGTGGACCTCGGCGGCACGAATGTCCGCGCCGGTCTGGTCCGGAACGGTAAAATCACCGCATTGCAGACGCGGAAGATTTCTTCCCGCGCAAAACAGGCGGTGGTGATTGATGAGGTTTGCGAAACCATCGCGGCGGTCTTGCCGCGGGGCGTGGATGGCATCGGCATCGGGGTGCCCAGTCTGGTGGACCACGGGGTGGTGTATGCGGTGAACAACATTCCGTCCTGGCGCGAGGTGCCGCTCCAAAAAATCCTGAAACGGCGTTTTGGCGTCCCGGTCTTCGTCAATAACGACGCCAATTGTTTCGCCCTGGGCGAACTGCACTTCGGCGCCGGACGCGGTTATCAAAATCTGGTGGGCTTGATTGTCGGCACCGGGTTGGGCGCGGGCATCGTTATCAACGGCAGATTGTATTCCGGCAGCAACGGCGGCGCGGGTGAAATTGGCGCGATCGCCTACCGGGAAAAGGATTTTGAGCACTATTGCAGCGGGCGGTTTTTTCATCGCGAGTTCGGCCTGGATGGCGCAACCCTTCAGCAGCTGGCCGGGAGGGGTGATCGCAAAGCGCAGGCGATGCTCGCCGCCTTTGGCGACGACTTCGCCAATGTCATCATGGCTTTGCTTTACGCCTACGACCCGGAAATCATCGTGCTCGGCGGCTCGGTCAGCAAGGTGTATCCGTATTTTGAAAAGCGGATGCGTGAGAAACTGAAAGCGTTTCACTTTCAGCACAGCCTGAAAAAGCTGGTTATGACCCAAACCCGGAAGCCCAATATCGCCGTGCTGGCGGCGGCTGCGCTTTGTCTCGACAACGCATGAACCTTGCGGCAGATTTTCCGGGCCAGGGCCCATGGAATGTGGACTTACGAACCCCGCCAGGGCCGGAAGGCAGCAACGGTAGTTTGCTCCGTATCTGCCGTGGTCACCCTGGCATTCTAAATTTACGATTTGCGATTTTCGATATACGATTGCCGAAGCAATTGCAAACGACGCGTAAATCGTAAATCATAAATCGCAAATCGAAATGGCCTATCAAGTAATCGCCAGAAAATACCGCCCGCAACGGTTTGCCGATGTCGTCGGCCAGGAGCACGTCACGCAGACGCTCGCCAATGCCATCGGGCAAAAGCGCATCGCGCACGCCTACCTGTTTTGCGGCCCGCGGGGCACGGGCAAGACCACCATCGCCCGCATCTTCGCCAAATGCCTGAATGGCGCCGGCGGCCCGAAAGTCGATTTCGATGAAAAGGATCCCCGCTGCATCGAGATAACCGAAGGCCGTTCGCTGGATGTGCTGGAAATTGACGGCGCGAGCAACAACGGTGTGGAACAGGTCCGCGAACTGCGCGAGACCTGCAAATACGCGCCCGCCAATTCGCCGTTCAAAATCTACATCATTGACGAGGTCCACATGCTTTCGACGGCGGCGTTCAACGCGCTGCTCAAGACGCTCGAAGAGCCGCCGGCGCATGTGAAATTCATGTTTGCCACGACCGACCCGGAGAAGGTTCTGCCGACGATTCTCTCGCGCTGCCAGCGTTTTGACCTGCGCCGGATTCCATCCGCGCTCATCACCAAACACCTCGCGCACATCGCGAAACTGGAAAAGGTGAAGATTGACGAAGCGGCGCTTCACGCCATCGCGCGCGGCGCGGATGGCGCGATGCGCGACGCCGAATCCACGCTCGACCAGCTCATCAGCTTTTGCGGCGACAAGATCGAGGAAGCCGACGTGCTCTCCATGTTCGGCCTGGCCGCCCAAAGCCAGATTCTCGGATTAAGCAAGGCTGTTCTCGCCGGCGAAATTCAAACCGCGTTGAGCTTGCTGAACGAGCTGGCGCAAAATGGCAAGGACCTCGGACGATTGCTCACCGATTTGCTGAATCATTTCCGCAACCTGCTCATTTTCCAGGTTTCGCGCGGCGACTTGAATTTGCTGGAAGTCTCCGAAACCGAGGTTGCATTGCTGAAAGAACAGTCCGGGCTGGCCAATACCGAATCGCTCACACGGATTCTTGAAGTCCTGACCGACTCCGAACTTCGGCTGCGCGACACCGCGTCCCGGAAAATCCTGCTCGAAGTCGCCATGCTCAAGGCCATCGAAGCCCGGAACGCCATCAGCCTCGATTCGGTTTTGAAACAGCTCAACCAATTGCGCGGCCAAGGTGGCGCAGGCATCCCGCCGGCGGCGGCTCCGGCAGCCGCGAACGTCGGTTCGCGCAATAAATCCTCCCCGGCTCCCGCTCCGACAAGTTCCCAGGCAGTCGCGACAAATGCGCCGACTGACGTCGGCGGCTACACCGACCTGGCCGGACTTTGGATCAAACTGGTGGAAGCGGTTGGCCGGGTCAGTCCGTTCACCCGCAGTTATCTTGTGGATGCCCAGCCGGTTTCGTTTGAGAAAAATATTCTTGCGATCGGTTTCGATCCGGAATTTGAAGATCACCTGGGCTTGGTGGACAACGCGCGCAACCACACGCTGCTCCAAACCAAACTCGCGGAGCTTGGCCATGCCAACGTGCAAATCAAATTCGTCAAAACCGAGGCGTCAGCCGCCCGGACACCACAGCCGGCCAAAATTGCATCCCCCGCCCCCGCCGCACCGAAGCCAATTGAAGGCGGGACGCCTGCGGCGCCAAAGCCCGTTGCAAAAGAAAAGCCGGCAGCAGTTGCCTTCAACAAAAACGATTTCAAGAACGATCCCTTGATTCAAAAAGCCCTGGAAATCTTCAAAGGCCAGATAGTTGAAGTCCGCGCGTAATTTTTCCCTCAACTTTCAACCCCTAACCCTCAACTTTTCAATATGTCCAGCATTGGCAAACTCATGAAACAGGCTGCGCGCATGCAGCAGCAGATGGAACAGGTGCAGGCGCAACTCGCGGCGCGCACCGTGGAAGCCACCAGCGGCGGCGGCGCGGTCAAGGTCACCGCCAAATGCGACGGCAGCATCGCATCAATCAAAATCGATCCCCAGGCGCTCAATCCGTCCGACGCGCAGCTGCTCGAAGACATGATTGTGACCGCCGCGAACCAGGCGCTTGGCCTGGCCAAGGAGATTTCCAACGCCGAGATGGGCAAGGTCACCGCCGGTCTCAACTTGCCAGGATTGGGATGAAATGCCTGGGAAACGACCAATGACGAAACCCTAATGACTAAAGAATGCCAAATGTCGGAGCCCGAAACTCCGATGATAGCCGGAAAGGATTCGTCATCAGGTTTTAGTTATTCCTTCGCCATTAGCGCTTAGTCATTCGTCATTCCTTGCCCATGCTTCCCGATTCCATCGCCGCGCTGATTACCGCGCTGAACAAGCTGCCCGGCATCGGGCCGCGTTCCGCCGAGCGCATCGCTTTGCACATCGTCCAGGCCGATTCGGCGGTGGTGAAACAACTGGCCGACACGATGCTCCACGCCCGGGGGAAAATCCGGTTTTGCACGACCTGCGGGGCGTTGACCGAGAAGTCCCCCTGCTCCATCTGTGATGATCAACGCCGCGATTCCTCATTGGTTTGCGTGGTGGAGCGCGCGGTGGACATATTGAGCATTGAGAAATCCGGAACGTTTCGTGGCAAATTTCACGTGCTGGGCGGTAAAATTTCGCCGTTGGACGGGGTTGAACCCGATGACCTGAGCATTGGCGCGCTGGAAAAGCGACTGACACAGGAGTCCATCAAGGAGTTGATCATTGCGCTGGGCACCGATGTGGAAGGCGACGCGACGAGCCATTACCTCGCCAAACGGCTGGCGCGCAAAGGTCTCAAAATATCGCGCATCGCCTATGGCCTGCCCGCCGGGAGCGGACTGGAATTCGCCGATGAACTGACGTTGAGCCGCGCTTTGGATGGACGGAGGGAGATGAACGAGAAATGACTAATGACGAAACCATAATGACCAAGGAATGCCGAATCCCGAAATCCAAATTTGTCTTTGCGCCACAACGTTCGTCATTGGTGCCTGGTCATTCTTTAGTCATTAGGGCTTAGATATTCGTCATTTAATCCACCTGCACTTTCCTGCGAACATGAATGATCCTATAATTGTTGCTTTCGACTTGGGCAAGGTATTGGTGGATTTCGACTACCGCATCGCCATTTCCCGGCTGGCCGCGCGCAGCAAACTGCCGCTGGACGGAATCAAAATCTTTCTGGGACAATCCCACGCCATCATTGATTATGAGTGCGGCCGGTTGACCCGGGAGGAATTTTATGAACAGGCGCGCAAAGCCACCGGCTTTCGCGGAACGCTTGAGGAGTTCGGCGAATATTTCGCGAACATATTCACGGCCATTCCGCCGATGATTGAACTGCACGCCGGACTGCGGCAACGCGGCATTTCCACCTACATCTTCTCAAACACGAACGACCTCGCCGTTGAGCACATCCGGCGGAAGTTCCCGTTCTTCCGGAACTTTGACGGTTACATTTATTCCTACGAAGTCGGCGCGATGAAGCCCGAGGCGAAGATTTACGAGGTGCTGGAAAAACTGGCCGGCCGGCGCGGCGCGGACATAGTTTACCTGGACGACCGGCCGGAAAACGTGGCGGCAGGCGCGGCGCGCGGCTGGCGGACAATCCTGCACGAGACACCGGAGAAAACGCGCACGGCTTTGGCGGGTTTCATGTCGCTGTAGCAGCCGATGCGAGTCGGTTCTGACTTCTGGAAAAATGAGCGGACCGACGTCCGCCGCTACGAATTGGAATTCAACGCGGTTTGCCGGGTTTGACCGGCTTGAGTCCGACCTCGTGAGCGATGTCGTCGAACTCATCGCGGCTGACGGTTTCGAGTTGTTTGCCGCGGGCCTTGAGCTTTTCGTTGATTTTGACGGCTTTTTCGGTCATCACCTCATGCGTTTCCTCCGAACCCCCGACGAGCGCGAAATTCGATCCGGTCGTCAGCCGTTTGTGGCCGTCGGAATCAAGGCCGACTCCGAGCATGATCGCTTTGCGTTTCTTTTTTTGGGGCGCGTTCGCCATGAATTCAAATTAGATGTGACCGCCACCGTGGTCAAGCCACGGCGCAACAAGTACGAAGACTCGAGCGCGGCCGAGATTAAGCACTTTCCCCCAAAAGCTGATTTTGGCAAATTTGGCCACGCAGCGTGTGTTTGAATTTCCATGAATAGTCGTTGGATAAATCTTGCCAGCCTGTCTCTGGTGCTTTTTGCCGGGCTCGTCATTGCGTGGCAGTTTGTCCACCGCGATGGATCTGGATTCGGAAACTACGGACCGTTGGTATCGGTTGTTCAGTCTTACTCTCGCGGGGAAAAACTGGCGAAGATTTCCAATATCGTGGACAGGGACATGATCGGTTTTGCCCGGTTTGGGCGGTTCCTTGACCTGACCCTGCCAATGGATGCGCGGATTTTCATGATGGATATGAACGGGCCCACCAATTATGAAAAAATCGGGTATTATTTTTACATAACTTACTATGTCTTTCCCCGCGATGTCGGCGTGTGCGTGGATCAGCCGATCCGCCAGACCGAAAACGGCTTTCCGGGCCGGACGGCCGAGTCGGATGATGAACTCCTTGGGCTCGGATACAACGTGAGATTGAACGTAGCGCCTGACGGTTCGTCCGAAGTCACACCTCTGTACGAAATGCCCACCAGAAATGCGGCCAATCCGGAATGGTTCAATTCCCGCTTCGATCTTATCACCGCCTTTCTGCTGCCCTTGTTGACGACCCTGGCGGGAATGGGGTTGTTTCGATTTTTGTTTCTTACGTTGAGCAGACAGATGCCGCTGCTGGAACAACTGGCGTATGGATTGGGTCTGGGAATGATGGGCGTGGCCGCGCTTACCTTGGGCGTCAAATTGTGCGGTTTTCCCGGGCGCGGCTTGATTCTCCTCGTGACCGGCGCAGGCAGCATCATGGAACTATGGCGCAACGGCAAAGCCTATCTGACTGGATTGAGCAGTGGTGGCCGGGATTTAATTCGGCGTCCGGTTGCCATTATCATTTTGGCAGCCGGAGCGCTTGTTTTTTTGCTTCTGTTCTGGCTCGCCGGGCTCCAGGGGTTTGTGGACGCCGACGCCACAAGGTGGATGCTCAAAGCGAAAATCATCCACCTCGATACAGGAAACAAGCTGGTACAATGGTTTTCCAACGCGAGATTGGCACATGCACATCTTGACTATCCGACGCTCGTACCATCGCTGCATGCCGCCACCTACGACTCGCTCGGTCATGTGGATGAATTTGTCACCAGGTTCTGGCCCACCTGGATGCTGTTGTTCCTGCTGGGCGCCCTGGCGGCGTTGACCCGTGGCCGCTCGAGCCGGTTTCAGGCTCCGCTCTTTGCGCTTCTGGGTTTATTGCTCATGCCTACCGTACAAATGTACGTTCAGTGGGAAGGCGCCACCATGCCGATGATTTTCTTCATGGTGCTGGGTTTTGTGCAATGTGGTTACTGGCTGGCAGGAAAAGACCGCGCCCGGCTTGGGCTGGGGTTGACAATGTTATTTGGGGCGGCAATGGCCAAGCTCGAAGGGTTCATATTTATGACCCTCGTGGCAGCGTGGCTGATATTGATTCCCTCCGCCCGGCCTGCATTGAAGCTGTCGTTGCGCGGCTGGTGCGTTTTGGGGTTTTGGTTTCTTGCGGTCTTACCCTTCATTTGCTTACGCGTTCAAATACCCGCTTTGGAATACGAGACTAATTGGGTTGGTTATGCGTTGCACAGTCCCGGCACCACTCTTTGGAACTGGCCTGGTGTCTTTATGGTGCAACTGGCTCGGACATTCTTGAGTTCCGACCTCGCAAACTGGAACGCGGAAAGTGGACGGTTTCACTGGATCGGAAGCTGGGATGGCCTTTCGTCGTTGTACAATCATACGACGCTGGGATTGCCGTGGTTTTGTTTGGTGCTGTCGACGATCCTTTGGTTTGCGGTGCCCGCCCGGCGGCTGATCATCATTTGGATGCTGGCAACGCTGATCGGTGCTCTGGCTGTATTCAGCCTGATATTTGCCAGCTTTATCGGCATCAAAGGCCTGGCCCAGGCGATTAATTATACCGATGACGTGGCGGCGGGACGATATTTAATCCCGATGTTGCTGGCCTGGTTTGCGGTAGTGCTGACGATGTTTTTTGGAAATCCTTATAATCCGGAGTCAATTCAGGACAAGCACACAACCGCACCTATTACCCTGGCATCTGTTCCTTCCCGTGCTGATGGGAAAGTAATACGTAAACGTGGAAAATAGTCCGGCCGGCCAGGCCCGGTGGCAATTTTTGCGTCATTATCCGGATTATTCCATCATTTATACCGCAAGACAGCGGGCAGGAGACGTCCGTCTTGACTGGAGCCCGGAACTCCATACATTGCCACGGTTTTCCTGAACTGATTTCGGATATAGTGTTCATACGATGAAGAATCGTTGGTTGTTCCTCGCCAGCCTATCGTTGGTGGTTTTTGCCGGTCTGGTGATGGCCTGGCAGCTTCTGCATTACCATGCAAGACAAGACACAACGGTTTACACATCCATTGTTCAGTCCTGCATTCAAGCGGGACAATTGGCAAGGATACCCGCCATCATGGGAAGAGATTACCGGATCAATTTTGCCTCAGGAGCTGATCGTTATCTTGATCTGGCATTGCCGCCGAATGCGCGCGTCTTCATGACCGACATGACCGGCCCCACCAATTTCAGCCGGATTATGTACTATTATTACATGACCTATTATCTGTTTCCGCGCGAGGTGGGAACGAGCCTGGATCATGTCACCCGCATCACCAAGGACAGCTTGCTCGGCCAGACGTCTGAATCCGATCAGGAAATTCTCACCAACGGATTCGATGTAAGAATAGACATTGGCTCTGATGCCATCATGCATCCGAAAGCGCTCCGTGAGCTTGCCATCAGAAACCTGGCCAACCCGGCCTGGTTTGACTCTTATTTTGACCTTGTCATCGCATTCCTGCTTCCGTTGCTGACAGCGCTGGCGGGGATGTGGTTGTTCCGCTTTTTGTTTTCCACCTTGAGCGAACAGATGCCGCTGCTGGAACAACTGGCTTATGGTCTGGGATTGGGGATGATGGCCGTGGCGGCGCTCACACTGGGCGTCAAACTATGCGGCTGCCACGGTTACCGTCTGGTGTTTCTGATGACTGCCGCAGGAGCCATAGGAGAAATGTGGCAGCAGCGCAAAGCCTATTGGACCGGGATGATTGACGGTGGCCGGATGCTGATGGGCAATCCCGTTGGCACGGCCATTTGGATGACAGGTTCGCTGGTGTTTTTGATTCTCTTCCGTCTGGCCGGGCTACAGGGACTCTCGGAATACGATGCGGTGATGGCGTGGATGCTCAAGGCGAAGATCATCCACCTCTACACCGGGAGGGAAATTGTCCAATGGTTTTCCAATCCGCGTCTGGCACATGCGCATCTTGACTATCCGACGCTGGTGCCATCGCTGCATGCCGCGACGTTCGACTCGCTGGGTCATGTGGATGAATTTGTCACCAGGTTCTGGCCCGCCTGGATGCTGCTGTTTCTGGTGGGCGCCCTGGCATCGTTGAACCATACGGGGAAAAGATGGTTCCATGCTCCGTCATTTGCGCTTTTGGGTTTATTGCTGTTGCCGACGATTCAAAGATACGTCCAGTGGGAAGGCGGCACCGTGCCGATGATTTTCTTCACCGTGCTGGGCTTTGTGCAATGTGCCCTCTGGCTGATGGAAAAAGACCGCATCCGGCTTGGGCTTGGGCTGACATTGTTATTTGGAGCGGCGATGGCCAAGCTTGAAGGTTTCATTTTTCTGGCGCTGGTGGGCAGCTGGTTGCTGCTGCTGCCTTCGGCCCGACCCTCAACAGAACCATCGCCCCGTGTCTGGCGGGTGCTGGCGTTCTGTTTGCTGGCAGCCCTGCCCTTCATCTGCTTGCGTGTCCAGATACCAGCATTGCACTACGAGTCGGGTTGGGCCGGTTACGCGCTGCATGATCCGGCCTCACTGCTGTCGAACTGGCCCGGCATTTTCATGATTTTGCTGGCGCGATTGTTTTTAAGCCCCGACTTTGCAAACTGGAGTGGGGACGGCGGACGGCTTCATTGGATCGGGCGCTGGGATGGTCTCTCCTCGTTATATAACCATTCGACGCTTGGTTTGGCCTGGCTGTGCCTGTGGTTGACGGTGGCGCTTTGGTTCGCCATTCCGGCCCGGCGCCGGGTCATTGTCTGGATTCTGGCGATGCTGGTCGGGGCGCTAGCAGCGTTCAGCGGAGTGTTCGCGAGCTTTGTCAGCATCACCACGGCCCAGCAAGCAACCCAAGTAATCGGTTACACCAAGGATCATATTGCCGGACGATACCTGCTTCCTGTCTTGGTTGCCTGGTTCATCACGATAATAACCATGTTGTTCAGAGATCCGCCTTCGGCGGCATCAATTTCCGACCCGGATTCTCTACCGTCTCCTACACATCAACCCCAGCCGGACCTTACACCGGCGGGAAGACGTCGAAAAACAGGACTTGGAGACAACGCGCTTGAACTGACATGACCATCTCGTCAAAGATTCCCTGCGGACTTTTGCGAGCGGTAATTAAATCCTGCCGGTTTGCCGAACAGGAACTACTCCGGTCGCCAGTCGAGCACTTTCAATTGCACCGTGCGGCGGCCATTGAATTCGTTGACCTGAGGCGTGAACGCCAGATCGAATTTCCCAACCGGCAGCGACTTGTCGCCGCCATTCCACCAGACCGCCTCGTGCGTCACGGCGCCGTCCGTCACCCAAAGTTTGACGTGCTGTTTGTCCGCGCCCATGCGCTGGAGCGGACGCTGGTGCGTAACGCTGCGCGCGCAAAATTGCACCGGTGCATTCCCCTGCCCGGTTGGCTTCATGCGCGCCAGTTCGCCGAGCGATTTCAAGCTCATTTCGTCCAGACCCACTTCCGCATCGAGGCGTAATGGCGGTTGCAAATCTTCCGGCTTCAACGCGCGGCGCGCCAGTTCATTCAACCGCTGCCGGAATGCGTCCACCTTGTCCGGCTGCAGGCTCAAGCCCGCCGCCATCGCATGGCCGCCGTGCCGCACGAGCAAATCGCCGCATCCACGCAACGCGGCGGCCAGATCAAAACCCGCAATGCTGCGTCCGGAACCGCGCCATTCGCCGCCTTCACCGCCCAGAATGATCGTGGGGCGGTAAAATTGTTGCAGCACTCGCGACGCGACGATGCCGACCACACCGATGTGCCAGAGCAATCGCCCCTCGACGATGACGAAATCAGTTTGTGGATCAAATTTTGATTTAACGGCGCCAACGACTTCTTCAACAATGCTGCGTTCGATTTTCTGGCGTTCCCGGTTTCGCGAGTCGAGGCTTTTGGCAATGGGCATGGCTCCGGCCAAATCGGTCGCGAGCAGCAAATACAGGGATTCCTCCGCGGTTTCGAGCCGGCCGGCGGCATTCAGGCGCGGCGCCAGTTGAAATCCCACCTCGTAAGTACCGAGGGTGGGCGGGCATTGTGCGACCTGCTTGAGCGCAATCAAACCGGGCCGCTGCGTCTGGTCAAGCCGCTGCAAACCGGCGGTGATGAGGATCCGATTTTCGCCGGTCAACGGCACCAGGTCGGCGATGGTGCCGAGCGCGACCAGATCGAGCAGCGGCCGCAAATCAAATTCTGCCGCGCCCGGCAGACCAATTTCGCGTCCACGTTTGACCAGCGCATGGGCCAGTTTGAAGGCCAAACCGACCGAGCACAGTTCGGTGAACGTGCTGCCGGCATCTTGCCGGCAGTCCTGACCTGTAATTTGAGTTGGACTTGCCGGCGGGACGCCGGCAGCACGTTGAAGTTGCGGGTTCACCAGCGCCACCGCATCCGGCGGAGGCGATGAAACCTGGTGATGGTCGAGGACGATGACGTCCACACCGCGCTCATTCAGCTTTTGAATGGTTGCAACCGCGGTCGAGCCGCAGTCCACGGCCAGCAGCAATTTCGCCGGAAATTTTTTGAGGCAATTTTCGACGCCCTCGGCGCTGAGGCCGTAGCCTTCATCCATGCGGTTCGGCAGATAAAAATCCACCTTCCAGCCGAGCAGCCGCAAAATTTCGACGAGGAGTGCGGTGGAAGTCACGCCGTCCACGTCATAATCTCCGAAGATGACAAGCCATTCCTTTTGTTCGCGGGCGCGAAGCAATCGCTCAACGGCGACGGCCATGTTCGGGAGCAAGAACGGGTCGGCAAGGTTTTTAAGCCGCGGCGAGAGAAAATTTTCAATGTCGGACGGCTTGCTGAAACCGCGATTGAGCAGGCATTGCGCAAGCAGGGGCGAAATTTTGAACTGCGCCGCCAGCTGCCCGGCAAGGAGCGGTTGCGGCGGTGCGAGCGACCAGCGGAATTTCATTCGGCTTGCGGTTTTGACGAATTGCCCGCGCCGGTACGCTTCTCCCGTTCCGCAACCATGACGGAGAGCACAATGGCGATCACAATGATCGCAACCACCACCATCAACGAAACCCCGGTCGGGATTTCGACCTGAAATCGTTTCGGCTCCTGGCCGTGCGGATCGAGCAGCATTTTGGCACCGACGAAAGCGAGCACAAACGACAAGCCGATTTTTAGATAGCGAAAACAACCGAGCGCTCCGGCCAGCAGGAAATAAAGGGAACGCAGGCCAAGAATGGCGAAGATGTTTGACGTGAAGACAATGAAAGCATTTCGGGTGACGGAGAAAACCGCCGGGACGGAATCCAGGGCAAATATCAAATCAGTCGTTTCGATGAGCAGCAGCACCACCGCCAGCGGCGTGAGCGCCAGGCGGCCATCGAGCCGGGCCTTCGCCGCGCCGGAGTCTTTTCCGCCCGGCTCCACGCGTGGCATTTGGCTTGGGTTGATTTGTGCAAGGCCTTCCGGGCTGCGGCCACGCAGGCGGGTGAAAAACTTCTGCCCGTCAAGGTCCGGTGAAACGGCGAAACATTTTCGCGCGAGCCGCAGTGCCAGGTTTTTTTCCGGTTGCACCGTTTCCTGGCCGGCAAAAAGCATTTTGCCGCCGGTAAAAACGAGAAACGCGCCAAAAACATAGAGCACCCAGTCGAATTGATTGATCAGTTCCACGCCGGCGGCAATCATCGCCCCCCGCATGACCAGCGCGCCGAGAATGCCCCAAAAAAGCAGGCGATGCTGAAATTTCACCGGGATGCGGAACCAGGCAAAAATGAGCGCGATGACAAGAATGTTGTCGAGCGACAGTGAAAGTTCGATAAGATAGCCGGTGGTGAACTGAATGGCCTCTTCCCGTCCGCGCCAATGGGCCATGGCCCCGGCAAAGACCATTGCCAGCGCGAACCAGACCGCGCTCCAGGCGGCAGCCTCCTTGAATTTGACGACCCGGGCGCGGCGGTGAAACAAACCGAGGTCGAGCGCGAGGAAAATCAGCACGCAAAAGATGAAACCCGCCCAGTGCCATGGCGTGATTTCAACAAAACCGGGCATGGTTTTACGCCGTCAAACGCGCGCCGACGCCGTGTTTTGCATCGTCACCTGCGAGGCGCCGATGGCCGGCCGCTCGCCTTTGTGCAGCCACAACACCAGCGCGCTGGCAATGTAGATGCTCGAATACGTGCCGGTAAGGATGCCGATGAGGAAGGTGAATGCGAAATCGTTGATGACGCCGCCGCCAAAAATGTAAAGCGCCGTCGTGGCCAGAAAGACCGTGCCCGAGGTGATCAGCGTCCGGCTCAAGGTCTGGTTGAGCGCCTGGTTAATGATTTCCTTGAACGTGCCGCGCACACCAAGCTTCAAATCCTCCCGGATGCGGTCAAAAATCACGATAGTGTCATTGGTGGAGAAGCCGATGATGGTCAGAATTGCCGCGACGACGGTCGCGTTGAATTCACGCCCGGAAATGCCGTTGGCGATGCAATAACAGCCAATCGTCATCAACACGTCGTGAATGACCGCGACGACCGCGCCGACGGCGAAGTAAAATTCATATCGGAACGCCACATAAATCAAAATGCCGAACAACGACAACAAAGAGGCGACGATGGCCGAGCGTTTGATTTCTTCGCCCACCACCGCGCCGACGCGCTGCTGGCCGATGGTTTTGAACTGCGCCTGCGGAAATTGCCCGGCGAGTGCCTGCTCGACCTTTTCGGCGGAGCCGGTTGCCGTTGTCACGCGGAGGGTCTCGGCGCCGCCACCAGCCATGTCTTTTTGGTATTGGATTTGAGAATCCTTTTCGCCGATCTGGGACAGGGCGGCGCGGATTTTCTCCACATCCACTTTTTGACTAAAGCTGAACGTCGTGCTGTCGCCGCCGGCAAAATCCACGCCGAACAATTTCGAGCCGCGGGCAAAAACACCGTAACCCAGCCCGATGATAATGATCGTCCAGGTCAGGATGAACGCCGGCTTGGCCAGACGCATAAAGTCCAGTTTGGTGGCGCGGATGAGATGAAACATCGGCAGCGATTTGATCCAGTTGTGGTCGAGCAGAAAATTGAAGATGAGCCGCGTCACCACCAGCGCGGTGAACAGGCTGGCGGCCACACCAATGGTCAGCGTGACGCCGAAGCCCTTGATTTCACCCGTGCCCATGAAAATCAAAATGACCGAGGAAATCAGCGTGGTGACGTGTGAATCGAAAATGGTGCCGAAGGCGCGGGCGTAACCGGCGGCGATGGCGCCGCGCAGCGATTTGCCCTTGGCCAGTTCCTCGCGGATGCGCTCGTAAATCAGCACGTTGGCGTCCACCGCCATGCCGACGGTGAGCACCACACCGGCAATGCCCGGCAGGGTAAGCGTCGTGCCGATGGAACACATCACCCCGAGCAGGATGATGATGTTGATGACCAGCGCGACGTTTGCCACGATGCCCGCCAGCAGATAATAACCCAGCATGAACACGGAAACAAAAACAACCGCCAGGATGGACGCATGGATGCCGCTGCGAATCGAGTCCCGGCCAAGCGTCGGGTCAACGTCATAGGACGAATCAATGGTAAGCGGCGCCCGCAGCGGATTTTGCAGGACGTTGGCCAGCTCCTGGGCCTGCTCAACGGTGAAACGCCCGGTAATCTGGCCGCTGCCGGTTTCAATCGCGCTTTGAATCACGGGCGCGGAATACAATTCGCCGTCCAAAATAATGGCCAGCCGTTGCCCGATATTGTTCCGGGTCACCTCGCCAAACCGTTTTGCGCCTTCACTGTTCAACCGGAAATCTATTTGTGGTTCGCCCAGATTGCCGCGCACGGCCATGGCGTTTTCGATGATGTCGCCGGACAGTCCCGGTTCCGCCTTTTTCTTCACGACAATCTGCTCGATGACCGGCGGGCCATTGGGTTGCTGCTCGACCCGCTTGAGCAACACGTAGCCGGGCGGAATCGGTTCATTGTTTTTGATGATCTCGTCACTGTCCTCCTTCACCATCCGGAATTCCAGATACGCGGCCTTTTGAATTTGTTTTTCGGCGCTTACCTTCGCTTCGTGGGACAATCCGGGCAACTGGATCAAAATGCAGTTGCCGCCCGCCGGTTGAATGATGGGCTCGGCCACGCCGAAAGCATCCACGCGCTTGCGCAACACCTCGACCGCCTGGGACAATGCGCCTTCCGTCCGGGCCACGTTCGTAACCAGCTCGGCCACGCCTGAACTGTTTGTGACCGTCTCGACGAAGGTCAGACGGTTGGTGTCCATTCTCACGAGGAATGAGGTGCCGCCCTGCAAATCCAGCCCGAGCTTGATTTTGCCCAACGCATCGCGTTGCAGCTGGTTCAGGATGAACGTGTTCGGATTCAGCTCATTCTTCGCATCGAAAAATGGGAAATTGGTCTGGATGCTTTGCGTGCCGATGGCCTCTTGCAACATGCCAAACTCGCTGTTGGTTCCGGCCTGCACCAAGGGCTGGAGCCGCTGCACGATGGCCGTAAAATTCGTGTCCCGGTTCACCGCCCGCGTTTCAAACGCCTGCACCAGGCTGCGCGACGTCGGCGGGTACATTTCATAAAACGACCAGCAGACGATCAGAACAACAAAAACAAATATCCAGGGATTGTTTCGGCTCATGGTTGGCTCAGGATTCTACGGCATTGCCGCCTTCGAGGATTTCTGTGACTGAAGATTTGGTGACCTCCATTTTGGCATCGGCCGAACGGAGGGAAACGGTCTGGTCCTTCACCGTGATGACGACGCCAATGATGCCGCTGGAGGTGACAACCTTGTCGCCCGACTTGAGGTTGGCAATCAATTTGGCCTGCTGCTTGGCGCGCTGCTGTTGCGGCCTGATCAAGATGAAGTAAAACACGATGACCAGCAGGATCATCGGGGCAAACGTCATCCAAACGGGTTGCTGCGGCTGGCCCGTTTGCGGGGCGGTTGCCTGGGCCAAAATTCCACTGGCGCGATATATGTCCATAAATTGAAAAGTGGCCGCCCACTTTAATGGAACACGCACATTTGGCAAGCGTTATCGACCGCGGGTCTCGGACTTCTAATCAAGCATCCAAGGAAGATTCAACTTGCTTAAGCCATGATAATGGCATATATTTGATTTTAACTCAGGGACGCCATGGCTTATGAACTCTGCGCGACTTAGAACGGTTGCTCTTGTGGCAATCATTGTTATTGCCATTGGTGAGTTCATCTTGGATCTGACCAGTCCGCTGGGATTTTCCGACTGGGTTTGGTATTTCATACCCCTGCTTTTATCGGTTTATGTCGGCGGCCGGCTGGTACCCATTTTTCTCGCCGCTGTATTCTCATTGCTGATGGTGATCGGGTTCTTTTTTTCGCCGCCGGGAATTGACCGCCAGTTGGCGATGGACAGCCGTTTGATGGGCATTGGCGTGTTGTGGGTGATGGCATTCGTGATTTTCCAGCGCAAACGGGCGGATCAAGAAGTTCGCAAGTTGTCTCTTGCCGTCGAACATAGTCCGGTCTCCATCGTCATTACCGACAAGGCCGGCAACATCGAATATGTCAACCCGAAATTCACGGAGGTGACCGGGTATTCGGCCCGGGATGTGATCGGCAAAAATCCCCGCATTTTGAAGTCGGGCGAAATGCCGCCTGAAAATTACAAGCGACTGTGGGAAACGATCATCGCGGGCGGGGAGTGGCGCGGAGAATTTCACAACCGGAAGAAGAACGGCGAACTTTATTGGGAGTGGGCCTCCATTTCCCCGATCTGCGATGAGACCGGCCAGACTGCCCACTTTCTGGCCATCAAAGAAGATATTACAGGGCGCAAGCAGATCGAAAAGGAATTCAAAGAGAGCAAAATGCGGTTCGAGTCGCTGTTTGAAGACGCTCCGGTGGGATATCACGAACTGGATGATGCGGGACGCATCACCCGGGTGAATCGCACCGAGCTGGCCATACTGGGATATGCCGCCGGGGAAATGGTGGGAC
>JBEKSU010000043.1:0-18628 GCA_049516755.1 Verrucomicrobiota bacterium
AACGCACGCTCACGCCGCGGGAAGCCATGGCCGCCGGGTCAAGCTGGCTGGTGATCGGCCGCCCGATTTACGCGGCGGAAAATCCGCGCGCCGCGGCGGAACAAATCCTGCAGACCCTGGGTTGATCCAGACGGAACGCCGGACTTCAAATCAATCATGAAAACATTGACCGTCATCGCCACGTTTCAGGCGCGTCCCGGCAAGGAAGCCGCTTTGCGCGCCGTGCTTTCTGGATTGCTCGCGCCCACGCGCAAGGAGTCGGGCTGCTTGAATTACGACCTGCATCAATCCACCGAAGACCCGGCGAAATTTCTCTTCCACGAAAACTGGACGAGCCAGGCGCACCTGGACGCACACCTGCAAACCGCGCACCTCAAGGCATTGTTGCCGCGCATGGATGAACTGTGCGTCGCGCGGCCGGAAATCACGACCTGGGAACGGGTAAATTGACTGGAAAACCTGTTTCGTCCGCCGGATTCACAAAAAACAACTCCTTGGAATGCGGGCCAAAGCGGACCAGCGCCGCCGGTCGCGGCGCGACCAATGCCAGAAGTTCATCGTCGTTGATCACGCGAAAATTGCCGCTGCTCGTTTGAACCATTTCAGCGATTGCGACTGACGTGACCAGATGGTCGGCAGAAAGCGGTTCAGTGACGACAATCATGCCGGCCGGCAGCGGCTGGGTGCGAACCAGTTCATAACCTTGGACCTTCACTTTTGCCATTGGCGTTGGCGCAAGCGAATGCGAAGGGAAATTTCGCCATACCAAAAACGTGAACAAGCTCAGAGCCACCAGTAATGCTGCCGCGCGACGCGTTTGTCGCCGGTGGCGACGGCGACGCGCCAAACGCAATGTTTCGCCGAGCAGCGCTTCACGGAAACCGACGGGAGCGGCTCCGGCAAACACGTCGGCGAGCAATTGCTCGTTCTCAGGTTCGTGGTTCATGGTTCAATTCCGCCAGCACCGCGTCTTTCAGCTTGCGGCGGACGCGGGACAATTTTGATTCCACGGCCTTTTCCGTCGTTTGCAGTTCCCCGGCGATTTCACGGACGGCCCGGCGTTGGTAATATTTTTGCTCAACCAGTTTTTGTTCATCCGACGGCAGCAACGCGATTTGGTGTTCCAGCAAAATCCCCAATCGCTTATCCGTTTGGTTGCCGCTGGCACCATCGCTGGCAATGGCCGCGTGCCGCGTAAATCGTTCCAAAAACGAAAAGTAACGGCGGCGCTTTCTCGTTTCGTCGCTGATCGCACTCCGCGCCAATACTGTGAGCCAGCTCCAAAACGTTTCTTCGTTTTGGAAAATTTTGATGTGTCGCGTCACGCGCACCAGGGTCGCTTGCAACGCCTCGCGCACTGCATCTTCGTTGCCGGCGGTGACGACCAGCAGGTAACGGCACAGGCGGTCGAAGTAAGCGGCGTAAAAAATACGATAGGCCATTTCATCTCCTTCGGCCATCCGCCGCGTCAACACCACCACCTCCAGCGGTTCGCAGGCGCTGGCATCCGCCGACGCGGAACTGTTGCTCGATTGGCGCAAGTAAATTTCCCGAGACCCATTGCACGCTGGCCATGATTTACCGTCCGGCATTTGAATCCGCCCTGGGCAGCTCGACCTTGGGCAACGGCAAGCCGGTGATGGGATCAACCGCGGGTTTTGCTGATGGCGATTCCAACGCCTTGAGAACCGCGTCAATGACTTCGAGTTTGTCCGGCTCGCCGACGGCAATCAACAGCCTGGTCTCCTTATGAAAACTGATTTGCGGCGGCGAAGTAACCCCTTGCATTTTCCAACCGGTCTGAATCGCCGTCGTAATATCATTTACCGTCAAGCCGCGTTCCAGGTAGGGTGCTAACTGGTAAAAGCGGCAGGTTTTTTCCTGCGGTTTTGACAGCATGTCGGGTTTATCAACATGAAAATACCATACTGAATTGGTCCCTGGATTGTGGTCCAGCGTGTAAAATTCATAACTGGTTAAGAACGATTGGGAAGAAGTGAAACCCTGGCTGTTTAGCATCGAAACATATTCCGTTTTCTGGCTAACGGCCCTTAATGCCAGAAACAATTCCGGCAAGCATACATTGTTCAGTTTGAACGGCGGCAATTGCACGTCGGCATCTTTGTCCAAAATGATAACGTTTAGAGACTTGCCGGTAACCTTTTCAACTGCAGTCACCAACTGACCCGGTGTGCCGCCGGGAAAATCGAGGCTGAACTTGGTGAAGTTTGTGGCTTGTGCAACAACCGGATCGGCACCGATGTACCCAACTATTATGGGTTGACCAAAAACCGGCATGAGGCCGATGACCAGCAGTCCAAGCGCGAGATATTTTGAGATTTTCATAAGCGTAATTTGTCGTTTGTGTCTTTATACAGAAACACGCCGGACACGGCAAAATCCTTCGCCAAAAGTGCTTTTATCTCTACAACGCAATGATCTCCGCAACCAGCCTGGTTAACACTGGCGGCTTGGCGGAAATTTCAAACGCGGCTCTGAGCCGGGCACAGGCCGGTTTTGTTTGCGATGGGTTGGCGACATGAATGCGGGCGAGAACGGAATTTTTCCGCACGGCCTCGCCGGGTTTGGCGAGCCGGTCAATCCCGACGTCGTAATTGATGGCGGAGTCCTTCGTGAGCCGGCCGCCGCCGAGGTCGCGGATGACTTCGCCGATGAGCCGCGCATCGCACTTCGCTACGAATCCCGGCTTTTCGGCTTTCAATTCGGCAACCACCGGCGCGGTGTGGTCGAACGCCAGCTTTTTGTTGAACGCACCCAAATCCGCACCTTGAGCAATGAGCATTTCGTCCCACTTTCTTCGCGGCGCCCCGGAATTCAGGCAATCCGCCGCCTGTTTGCGAGCTGCGGCAAGTGACCTGGCTTTGCGCGTCTGGACGATCAAATGCGCAGCGCAATCGAGAACGAGCGAACGGAGGTCGTCCAAATGTAGCGCAGGCGTCCCGCCTGCAATTTTTGACCCGGCAGCCGGGACGGCTGCGCTACCTTCAAGCAACGCCACGCTTTCCTTGACCTCCAGCCAGTTGCCGGCGGCGCGGCCCAGCGGCGTGTTCATGTCGGTCAGGATCGCGCGCGTGTTCACACCGCATTCGTTCCCGAGCGCAACCATTGCTTGGGCAAGTTTGCGGGCATCGGCCCGGGTTTGCATGAAAGCAGCACAACCGAATTTCACGTCCAGCACCAGCGCATCGAGGCTTTCGGCGAGTTTTTTGGAAAGGATGGACGCGGTGATGAGCGGGATGCTTGGCACGGTGCCGGAAACGTCACGGAGCGCGTAAATTTTCTTGTCCGCGGGAACCATCCGGTCGGTCTGGCCACAGATGACACAGCCGATATTTTGCACTTGCGCGATGATTTTTGCGGCGGGCAGCAGGGTTTTGAAACCGGGAATGGAGTCGAGCTTGTCGAGCGTGCCGCCGGTGATGCCTAGGCCGCGCCCGGAAATCATGGGCACGCGGAAGCCGAGGCACGCCAGCAGCGGCGCGAGCGGCAGCGACACCTTGTCGCCAATGCCGCCGGTGGAATGTTTGTCCACCACGGGGCGTTTGTCCCTGGGAAATTTCAGCACATCGCCGGAATCACGCATGGCCAGTGTGAGCGCAGTGGTTTCGGCGGTGGTCAAGCCGCGAAAATAAATGGCCATGAGCATCGCGGCCATCTGGTGGTCGGGAATTCCCCCCGCGGTGAATTCGCGGATGAAATTTTGAATCTGATCGGGCGCGAGAGCTTTTCCTTCGCGTTTCGCTTCGATGAACGACAAAAAGTTCATTTTATGAAACTGTCCCGTAAAATCGCCTGTTTTGCGTAAAAAATGAGCATATTATACACATATAGTGCGCAAAATATTTGTGTTGATTTGTGGCACAATGTGGCACATTATCATGATGTTGGGTGCTGCTGGTCAGCTTGATATGGTTCGCCCAGCCTGACACCATTTGTTACTTCTTCAACTGGCTCCACAATGTTGGTTGTTCTGTTTTAAATTCTATCCAACCCTCTCTGGCAAACTGCACCAATTCCGAGTCGTTTGGAAAAACCTTCAAACCGTCCAATTGCTCAGCTCTTTCGCGACGGCAAAAATAAGGCAGTAATTCCCGAAAGTAGTGATATTTGAAATCCTGAGTCTTAAACGCACGGTAAATATTGTAGGCACACAAGTCAGCTAGTTGCACGCCGTTGGACAGCTTACTATCTGTGAAAAATGGATATTCAACGATGTGATTGAAACGGACATTTTGGTTGCCTTCCCGCTGAAAAAAAGCGCGTTTCATGGAAACCTCCCGGTTCAAGGCCTTTTCGGTATCATCCATTACAATGACCGCTTGATGTTTTGTGTGAAATTGTGCCATGTAATTTTCAATCCGCTCCAACAGCAATTCGTAAGCTTTTTTTATGCAGCAATTCCTGATCAATGTGGCCGTGCAATTTTCGCTTATCGATAACCACTGCAAATACGGTCATGCGTTGCTGCGAAAGCTGTTGAAAGAAACAGGCAACAAGTCGTTTAAGGTCAGCTTCAGAGAGCGCATCCAAAAATGGACTTCTCTCGCGCCTTTCCTTTGGATTGCGAATCCAATTCGACTTTATTTCACAATCAGCCAAGTCAAAATTCAAATGACGTGTCCGATATAGATAGTCACGCAGTTCTAGTTTCAGGTTGGCAATTTGCCGGTCGAAATGGCGCCATTTCCATTCGTAAAGCGAAACAGCCGTGAGAACATAAATATGATCTTTGTCTACAACTGTACCATCGGGTTTCTTCTTAGAAACTTGAGGATCTCGTGAGCCAGATTCATCAATGTAAAAGAAATACATGGCACATTTCCATCCGCCCAGTCAGCCCTAGTTATCCAGTAAATTTTCTGGCCACGATGCTGGCGTTGTGGCCGCCGAAGCCGAATGAATTGTTGATGATGACGTTCACCTTCATTTCGCGAGCGGTGTTCGGCACGTAGTCCAGATCGCACTCGGGGTCGGGCACCTGCAGATTGATGGTCGGCGGGACGACGCCGTGTTTGATGGCCAGCGCGCAGACGCTCATTTCCACCGCGCCCGCCGCGCCGAGCATGTGGCCGGTCGCACCTTTGGTGGAACTGACGGCCACCTTTTTCGCGTGGCTGCCGAAAACGGCCTTGATGGCCTGCGTTTCACAGATGTCGCCCTGCACGGTGGAGGTGCCGTGGGCGTTGATGTAGGAAACGTCCCCGGGATTCAACCCGCCTTGGCGCAGCGCCATTTTCATGCAGCGGGCCGCGCCTTCGCCGCCCGGTGACGGCGCGGTGAGATGGTGCGCATCGGCCGTGTTGCCGTAACCGATGATTTCGCAATAAATCTTCGCGCCACGCTTTTTGGCATGTTCCAATTCTTCGAGCACGATGACGCCGGCGCCTTCGCCCATGACGAAGCCGTCGCGGTCCTTGTCGAACGGCCGTGAGGCGTGTTTGGGGTCGTCGTTGCGCGTGCTCATGGCCTTCATCGCGCAAAAGCCGCCGATGCCGATGGGCACGATTGTGGCTTCCGCGCCGCCGGCGAACATGGCCTGGGCATCGCCCATTTTGATGGAGCGCCAGGCCTCGCCGATGGCGTGATTGGCGGTGGCGCAGGCGGAGCAGGTGGCAAAATTCGGTCCGCGCAGATCCTTGTACATCGAGAAAATGCCGGAGGCCATGTTGCTGATGAGCATCGGGATCATGAACGGCGAGAGCCGGCCGGGGCCGCGTTCGAGCAAAATTTTGAGCTGCTCGGTGGTGGTGGCCAGACCGCCGATGCCAGAGCCGATGATGACGCCGATTTCGTCCCGATTTTCCTTGTCGAGGTCGAGTCCGGAATCGAGCAGCGCCTGGTGTCCGGCGAAAATGCCGAATTGCGAATAACGGTCCGTCCGCCGGACTTCCTTCGGCGACGGGAACGCCGGCAGCGGATCAAAATTTTTCACCTCGCCGGCGACCTGCGTATCGAATGGCGTCGCGTCGAACGCGGTGATGCGGTCAATGCCGCATTGCCCGGAAACGAGGTTGTTCCAGAATACATCAAGTTGATGTCCCAGCGGCGTCACCACGCCGAGGCCGGTGACGACCACGCGGCGGTCGATCCAATTGTTTGCCATAAAAAATCAAACGGGGCAGCCCAAGCTTAATTCAGCCAAGCTGCCCCGAAGCGAACAAAGTCGCAACTATTTTTGATGTTCTTCGATGTATTTGCCCACATCGCCGACGGTCAGGAGCTTTTCCGCCTGTTCGTCCGGCACTTCGATGCCGAATTCCTCTTCCAGCGCCATGATCAGCTCGACGGTGTCGAGCGAATCCGCACCGAGGTCTTCGATGAATTTCGCCTCCGGCGTTACCTGGTCCGGCTTCACGCCGAGTTGTTCGACAATGATGTCTTTTACCCGTTGGTCAATAGGTTTGTCAGCCATAGTTGTTAATTTTGACCTGTCTCTATGCCATGAACGCCGAAATCGTCAAGCCTTGAATCATAAAATTTTTTGGTCACATCACCATCCCGCCGTCCACCGCCAGGACCTGCCCGGTGACATAACGCGCCGCCGGGCTGGCGAAAAACAGCACCGCCTCCGCCACATCCTCCGCCTGGCCCAGGCTGGCCAGCGGAATCTGCTTGGTAATTGCGTCCCTTTGTTCCTGGGACAGTTTGTCCGTCATCGCGGTCTGGATGAATCCCGGCGCAATGGCGTTGACGGTGATGCCGCGGCTGGCGAACTCGCGCGCACACGACTTGGTCAGGCCGATGACCCCGGCCTTGCTGGCCGCGTAATTGCACTGGCCGGCGTTGCCGATCAAGCCGATGACCGAGGCGATGTTGACGATGCGGCCGGACCGCTGTTTCAGGAGCGCGCGGCTCAACGCCTTGGTAAACAGGAATGTCCCCTTGAGGTTGATGTCCAGCACGGCGTCCCAATCCGCCTCGCTCATGCGCATGAGCAGGCCGTCCTTGGTGATGCCGGCATTGTTCACGAGGATATCCACGCGGCCGGCCGCCTTCAAAATCTGTTCGACGGCGGCCTCGACGCTGGCGGCCTCAGATACGTTGGCGGCCGCCGCCCAGGCTTTGCGCCCGAGCTTGCGCACTTCCTCAACCGTTTCCTGCACGAATTCGGTTTTCAGGTCCACGGCCACGATGTCGGCCCCGTGGGCGGCCAATTTCAGTGCAATGGCGCGGCCAATGCCCCGGCCCGCGCCGGTAACGGCGGCGATTTGATTCTCAAGTTGTTTCATGACGGCCATTGTTTAACCACGAATTAGCCCAAATGCACTCGAAAAATGTTGGCAGCACCCGCCTCCGGCGGGTCGGTTCAGGCGTCCCGCCTGAACCCTTGTGGAAACTTGCGCCGGGCGGGACGCCCAACGCCACCCGCGAGACGCGGGTGCTACACCATCGTCTTCACCGTCGCTTCCAGGCTCGCCACGTCCGCGACGTTGAGCATCTGCGCGCCTTTATCAATGCGTTTCATGAAACCGCTCAACGCCGTGCCGGGGCCAAGTTCGATGAACCGCGTGAAACCCTGTGCCAGCAGATAACGCATGGACTTTTCCCAGAGCACCGACGACGTCACCTGTTCGACCAGCCGCGCGGAAATGTCCGCCACGCCGCCGTGCGCCTGTCCGGTGACATTGGAAATCACCGGCACAGCCGGCGGTGAAATTTTGATTCTGGCCAGTTCCGCCTGCAACTTTGGTTGCGCACCGGCCATGAGCGGCGAGTGATAGGCGCCGGCCACCGGCAGCGCAATGGCGCGCTTGGCCCCTTTGGCTTTGGCCAGTTCGACGGCCCTGGCAATCTTGTCCGCCGCGCCGGAAATGACGATTTGGCCCGGGCAATTGAGATTGGCCAGGGTCACGCCCGCTTCGGCGCAGACCTCGCGCGTGGGCGCTTCATCCAAACCGATGACCGCCGCCATGCCGCCGCGTGTGGCTTCGCAGGCCTCCTGCATGAATCGTCCGCGCTGGCGCACCACGCGCAGGCCGTCCTCGAAACTCATCGCGCCCGCCGCCGTCAACGCCGTGAATTCGCCCAATGACAAACCAGCCGTGGCGTCAAATTTTAGTTGGAGTTCACGCTTTAGCGTGTCAGCGGCGGAACAAGCTAAAGCTTGAACTCCAACGCGCTCCTTGAGCGATTGGAACGCGACCCAGCTCACCAGAAAGATCCCCGGCTGCGCATTTTCAGTCTTGGTCAGTTCCGGTTCCGGCCCGTTGAAACAAATTGAAGCCAGGTCGTAGCCGAGCGCGGCGTTGGCGCGGTCGAACCAGGCTTTGGCCGACGGAAATTTTTCGGCCAGGTCTTTGCCCATGCCGACGGCCTGCGCGCCCTGTCCGGCGAACAACAATGCGGTTTTGCTCATAAAGAGCCGAAATGAAACAAGAAATTGGCGCCAAAGAAAGACTGAAAAATCAGGAACATTTAATACCGCTGCGAGCGCATATTTATTGGATGTTGAGCGTTGAATGTTGAATGTTCGATGTTTCCCGGTTATTTCCGCTGATACGTCCCCATCAACTGCCCCTCGGCAAGAACATGGCCTTCCATCGCCTTGAGCAAATCCTTCTTCGTCGCGCCGGACTTGAGATTGAGCATCGCGTCGAGCGCGTAGAGTTTGAAAAAATAGTGATGCGGCTTGCCGGGCGGTGGACACGGCCCGCCATAGCCCAGGCGCGGCCAGGTGTTCATCCCCTGTTTCGCGCCATTGGAAATCGTCTGGGTTTTTGCCACGTCTTCCGGAAGTCCGGTGGTGTCCGGCGGCAAATCGTAAAGCACCCAATGCACCCAGGTGCCAACGGGTGCGTCAGGGTCATCCATGATGAGCGCGAAGCTTTTGACGTTCGCCGGTGTCCCGCCTTGCGGGATCCAAGCCAGCGGCGGCGAAATGTCGCTGCCCTCGCAGGAATATTTTGCCGGAATTGGTTGTCCTTCGGAAAAGGCGGTGCTGGTGATTGAGATCTTCATAATTTTCGGGAGTTGAGGTTTATCCGCGCCGCCGGCCGTGGCCAGACAGCCAAGCATTGTGATGGCAAACAACATGTTCAACCGCGTGTTCATGGTTTGATTTTACCCCGTCGGGAGCAAACGCAAACGGAAATTTCATTGCGATTTTGAACAAAGTAGCGCAGCCATCCCGGCTGCTCCCCTCAAACCAAAAGGATGTCACGTATTTCCAGCAGGCGGGACGCCTGCGCTACCTTACGCCCGGGGATGAAACTTTTTGTGGATGTCCCGCAGCCGGTTGCCGGTGACGTGCGTGTAAATCTCCGTCGTGCTGATGTTCGCGTGGCCGAGCAGTTCCTGGATCACCCGCAGGTCCGCGCCGTGCTCCAGCAGGTGCGTCGCAAAACTGTGCCGCAGCATGTGCGGTGTGATGTTGCGGGCAACCCCGGCGCGGCGGACGCGCTGCTTGATGTGCAACCACAGGGTCACGGCCGCGAATGGCGTGCCGCGCCGGGTCAAAAAAACATTCGCCGGCGATTTCGGCGTGACGAGCTTTGGCCTGCCGGCTTCGATGTAACGGGTCAACGCTGCCACGGCTATTTTCCCGACCGGCACCACACGCTCCTTGTTGCCTTTGCCGATGACGTTGATGAAGCCGGCATCGAGGTGAAGCTGCTCCAGCCGCAAATTTTTCAATTCGGCGAGCCGCAAGCCGGAGGCGTAGCCGAGTTCGAGCACGGCCTGATCGCACAAATTTTCGGGCGTTTCGGGCGTTTCCGGTTCGAGCAATTTCTTGATTTCGTCGTTGGACAGCGCCTTCGGCAAACGTTTCCAGCGGCGCGGCAGGGAAAGATTTTCCGCGATGTTGGCGGGCAACAGCTTTTCATTTTCCGCAAAGCGGTAAAATGCCCGCAGCGCGGCGATTTCGAGATAAACACTCTCGCTGCTGAGACGCTTGATGGACTCCTTCGGTTCGTCCGCCATGGGACGTTGACGCTCATATTGCAGGAACGCCATGAGATGCTTCAGCTCGACCGATTTCCAATCCGTCAGGTTCTGTTTGGCCGCCCAGTCGGTGAATTTCTTCAGCAACGCAGCGTAGGTCTTCTGCGTATGCTCCGCCTGCCCGCGCTCATGCCGCAGGTATTGTAAAAAATCTTCGACTAGGGTTTGCACAGCCGGAGAATAATGAAAATTGTGCGTTGTCGATATGGAGAATTTTCACGCAAAGGCGCAAAGGCGCAAAGGCAAGGAGAGAATCCAGGTTTTAGCGCCAGCGGCGCGAATGACAATAGCCCGGCGTTTCAACGCCGGGAACGGGCCGGGAGGACAGGTACGTCCCGGAGGGACGACTGAAGGGTTACGCACGGTTCAACCGTCCCTCCGGGACGGAATGTCAACTTGGTGGATGAACCCGGCATTGAAATGCCGGGCTATTTTCAAAGGTCGCTCCGCGACCCAAGCTCGCGCTCGTGGCGCAGGTATTGCAGAAAATCTTCAACGAGCGTTTGCACATTAGAAGAATAATGAAAATTGCGCGTTGTAGACACGGATAATTTTCACGCCAAGGCGCTAAGGGAAACAGGCGCGAGGGAAAAATTAACGCTCCTTGAGCAAGTAATTCAAAATCTTCGAGCGTGAACGCATATTCTTTTCATCGCCAAGCAAAGAAGGCATGAATCGCTCTTTCACCCGCTCGCAACCCTTGTCAAGTTGCACTCCGGGTGCATTGGAACTGATGATTTGCATCAACATAGACAGCCGAGCGCGCGAAAAGAGTTTTATGTTAATCGTCAGTGGGTCTTGGGCCGGTGTGTGAGGTGTTATTACCAAGCGGTAAATTGGCTTGTTACGACTTCTCCCAGCTTCAATTTTCAATTCCTTCATTTGTTCAAAAGCGAAAGAACGTGACCAAATAAACAGGCGTTTATAGGCCAATCCTCTTTCGCTAACTATAATTCTGCATCCATGAATCAAAATGAAGAGGCTGGCGGTTAGCCCAAAAGATAATGCGAACAGTTCCCCGTCCCAACGGCCCAGTGCCAAAGTTACAAGCATTGGCTGCCAGAAAATAAATGCCAATGCTCCGCCCAAAAAATAGGTGAACGGGTCCGGTTTTATTATCAGCGGTGGCTTGATCTCATCGGTTGGATTCCGTGCTGCCATAATCTTGTCACAATTTTCTTCCCGTCAACCGTTCGTACGCCTCTAGATATTTTGCCGTGGTCTTGGCGACCACCTCCGGCGGCAGCATCGGGCCGGGCGGGGTTTTGTTCCAGTCGAGCGTCTCCAGGTAGTCGCGGACAAATTGTTTGTCGAAGCTCGGCTGGCCGCGGCCGGGTTGATACTGGTCGGCGGGCCAGAAACGCGAGGAATCCGGCGTCAGCACCTCGTCAATCAGGATGAGTTTGCCCTCGAACAGGCCAAACTCAAATTTCGTGTCGGCGATGATGATGCCGCGTTTGCGGGCATAATCGCGGGCGGAATTGTAAATCTTCAGGCTCTTGGCCCGGGCTTCTTCCGCGATGTCCGCGCCCACAATCTTCGCCGCTTCCGCGAACGAAATGTTTTCGTCGTGGCCGGTCTCCGCCTTGGTGGCGGGCGTGAAAATCGGCTCCGGCAGTTCGGACGATTCCTTCAACCCGGGCGGCAGCTTGATGCCGCAGACGGTCTGTGATTTCTGGTATTCCTTCCAGCCCGAACCGGCGAGGTAGCCGCGCACGACGCATTCGATGGCCAGCGGCTGGCACTTCTTCACAATCATGCTGCGCCGCGCAAGTTTGATTTTCAAATCGTCAGGCAGACTGGCCAAGGCCGGAACTCCAAACGCTTCGCCGGCGCGGGAGAGCAGGTGGTTGGGCTGGAACGATTCGGTTTGCGCGAACCAGAAATACGAAATTTGCGTGAGCACCTCGCCTTTGCGCGGAATGCCGTTGGGCATGATCACGTCGAACGCCGAGAGGCGGTCGCTGGCGACGAACAGCAGGCGGTCGCCGAGGTCGAAGACTTCGCGCACCTTGCCGCTCTTGAGTTTTTTGACACCCGGCAAATCGAGTTGCAGGACCGTTTCAGTATTTGAATTCGTCATGGCGCGAATTATTAAGATTCAACCCGCAAGTTCAAAGCCCAAATTCGCCGGGAAATTTTGATTGATGATTTACGATTGGCTTCGCGTCGTTGCAAAATCATCAATCATCAATCGTAAATCGCAAATGAATCACGCCACTGCCTGCGGCAGGAGTTTGACCGACAACGGAATGCTCGCCTGCGATTTGTCGTCGATCCGGACATCCACGGAATACAAACCCGCCTCGGCGAATTCTAACTGCTGGAAATTCACGATGCAGTTGCGTGTGACAAAAGGCACGTCGTCCGGCAGCGCAACCACCACCGGGATTTCGAAGGGCCGCATGATGTTGTGGCCGTCGGCGTTGACGAAGTTCAGCTTGAGCTTGCGCGTGCCCTCGTCGCCGCTTGTAAACGTGACGCGCAATGCCACGGCGCATTGCGGATGCACGGCGGGCAATTGCGGCGTGTAAATCGTGTCGAATGCGCCGAGGAGATTGAGCTTGCCGTGGTCCTCGGTCGCGGCGTCGCAGAGAATGGCCACTTGAATGTTCATACCCCCAAATTAAGCCACGAATTTCACGAATTGCCACGGATTTCTTTTCGGGCTTCCAGAAACGCTTTCAATTCCGCCGCCGCTTTGCCGCCGAAACCGGGCACGGCGGCGATTTGCTCCAACGTCGCCGTTTTCAGCCGCTGCACCGAACCGAATTTTTTGAGCAGCGCCTGCTTGCGCCGCTCGCCGATGCCGGGGAATTCATCCAGCACGCTTTCGGAAATCCGTTTGATGCGAAGCTGCGCGTTGTAGGAATTCGCCACGCGATGACATTCATCCCGGACCCGCTGGAGCAGTTTCACCGCCGGATGATTCAGTCCCAGCCGCAGCGGTTTGCTTTCGCCCGGCTGGTAAATCTCCTCGAATTCCTTCGCCAGCCCGATGACGGGAATTTTCCCCAAACCTAGTTTTACAAGCTCGGCGCAAGCGGCGTTTAATTGACCTTTCCCACCGTCAACCATAATGAGGTCGGGAAAATTAGCAGATAGGAGTTGGGAGATTGGAGTTTGGGTTTTGCCTTGATTGGCTGTCCCCATCTCCGATCTTCGATCTTCCATCTCCTTTTTCAGCCGCGAATAGCGGCGGAAAATCACCTCCGCCATGCTCGCGAAATCATCCTGGCCTTCGACGGTTTTGATTTTGAACCGGCGATAATTCGCGCGGTCGGGCCGGCCATGCTTGAAGCTCACCAGCGATGCCACGGCAAACGTGCCGCTGATGTTCGAAATGTCGAAGCCTTCAATGCGTTGCGGCGGAGCGGACAAACCAAGAACCTTTGCGAGTTCGGCCAGATCCTGCTGCGGGTCCATCGCCAGCGGCAACGTGTAAGGCACGCGCTCAAATTTCCGTTCCTTCTTCGTCGTTTCCTTCAGATCGCGGATGAGATCGCGCAGGCTGGCGGCCTTCTCGAAATCCTGCGCGGTGGCGGCCTTGCGCATTTCGACTTCAAGCTGGTCCTTCATTTCATGGCATTGGCCGGCGATGAAATCGCACGCGGCGAGAACCTGCTCCAGGTATTGTTCGCGCGTCACATTGCCAATGCACGGCGCGGTGCAGTATTTGAGGTGCGCGTAGAGGCAATGCTTGTAATCGGCCTCGCCCGGCGTGAACACCCGGCAGCCGCGCAGATTGAACTGGCGCCGCACCAGCGCCAGCGTGTTGCGCAGCGCGCTCGAATTCGAGAACGGCCCGAAGTACCGCGCGCCATCGTCCTTTTTCAGCCGGGTGAAGGTGAAGTTGGGAATCGGGTCATTGAGATTGATCTTGAGCATCAGGAACCGTTTGTCGTCGCGGAAGCTGATGTTGTAGCGGGGGTGAAATTCCTTGATGAGCTTGCCTTCGAGCAGGAACGCCTCCGGTTCGCTCCGCACGACGTGGATGTCGAAATCATGGATGGCCTCGACCAGTGCATTGAATTTCAGGTCCCAGCCCAGGCGACGCGACGGATGGAAATACTGGCTCACGCGTTTGCGCAGGTCGCGCGCCTTGCCGACGTAAATGACCGTGCCGAACCGGTCCTTCATCAGGTAGATGCCCGGTTTGTGTGGCAGGACGCCCAGTTTTTTGCGGATGGCTTCGGTCGCAGGCACAAAGGAATTTCAACGCAAAGCCGCTCGGGCGCAAAGATTTTTTAACCACGGCTTGTCGCGCCGAAATCCGATGGAGAGGGAATGCACACATTCCAGCACCGTAGGTGCGGAATCTTTGTAGTTTTAACCAGATACAAACATAAGCTCCGTAGGAGCGACATCAAAAAGCCTATGCCGCTCCTACGGAGCTTTGAAAATTGGCAAACACAACTACAAATATGACGCGCCTACGGCGCTGGAGCTGATTCGAAAATGGAGGCTGGATTTTTATTCCGGCTTCTGAATTCTGGCTTCTGGCTCCTTCTTCACCATGTGCCGGTGCACGAAGAAATAATACAGTCCGCCCAGCACCAGCATCACGCCGGCAAGCCAGAGGGTGACGCGATGATACTCGCCTTTCATCAATTGTTCGTCCTGCCCCATTTTTACGCCCAGCCAGCACAACACCGAGCACCAGATGCCCGAGCCGAGCAGCGTGAACAGGGAAAATTTCAGGTAATCCATCCGCACAATGCCCGCCGGGATGCCGATGAGATGACGCACCACCGGCAGCAGGCGCGAAATGAAAATGCCCATCGCCCCGTAATGCGCCGCCCAACGTTCCGCGCCTTCCACTTTGTAGGTGGTAATGAAAAAGTATTTGCCGAAGTGCAGCACGAGCGGCCGGCCGGCCAGCCGCGACGCCCAATACATCAGCGTGGCGCCGAACCACGACCCGACGGTGCCCGCCAGCACGATGCCCCAGAGCGACAACGGAATTTGTCCGGTGTAGGCCAGATGCGCCGCCGGCGGAATCACGATTTCGCTGGGCAGCGGGAAGAGCGAACTCTCCACCACCATCATCAGCGCGACGAGCGGATAACCGCCCGATTGCAGCGCGTGCGAATACCAATCGGTCAAGCTCTGGATGATTTGATGCATGAGGCGGTGGTTATAGCGGAAAATGAGGCTGAAGCAATCCGGGAATTAAGCCAAATTCACTTTTTAGCCCGTTTGGCGTAATACGTAATACATCTGAAATTCTTCCAGCGTCGCCGGTTGTCAGACATTTCTTAATGATGTTCAGTTAATGGAGCGAGTCGAGCAGTTGAGTCAAACTGGAGGAACTTCATGCTCACATTCTGCCAATAGATCAGCCTCGTTCGTCGCCACGAGATATTCTTTTGCCTGCGCCAGGTATTTTCGTGCGGCGCTGAAGTCGCGCAGGCGACCACTCACGCAGGCCAGGTACGCGCGAGTGATTGCCATGTGGCCATCCCGATAAGGCCGGCGGCGTACTTTCACGACCAGATCGAGCGCAAGTTCCAATTTTTCTTTCGCGGTGGAATGATCTCCTTCCAGATAGGCCAGAATTCCCAGACACCGCAGGTAAAATGGTTTGGCTATTTCGGTCATAGTGAATTTCTCGGCTTCGGTGATGGCTTCACGCGCGCCGGTTGCATCGTGTTTGTAGCGAAGCAACCGATTCGCGAGGTCCAGATACAAGGCGTTTTGAGGTTTCTCCCGAATGGATTCCCGGTTCCACCCAAGCGCTGTTTCATGCTGTCCAGCAACGTCGTAGAGACCAGCAACGAACCCTTTGTAGAGCCAGCTCGGGCAACCGGGTTGATTTTCACAAACCTTCAACACTTCAAGCCCAGCTTGAAGGTCCCCCAAGCCAACTAGCGCTTTAGCTTGGTGGCGGATCAGCGTAGTTGTCGGGATTTTAATAAATATAAATTGAGCCTTTCCAAGCTTCTGCAGAAACTCGACCAGTTGCAGAACCTCCGTCCATCGGTTCCAATCGTCGGCCTGATACAGTTTTCTATAATAGATGCTGGGCAAACAGACGCGCACCATAATCACGATCCACGAAATCCAAACCAACCCGATTTTAACCAAGTCAGTTTCGGACAGGCGTCCTCGACGATATTCTGGCCATGCAATAAAGAAAGCGAACAGGATAAACATCATGCTTAGGAACACTGCCCAGAAAAAAAGACGCGTGAACGTCATCGGCGGCTTGTTCCTGACTTTGAGCCGCTGTTCGGCCGTTACTTTGATTTCCATTTCCCTGCCCATGAAGGTAATTTTTGTTTTTTCGGGAAATCCGGCGTGCGCCGCATCCATGATGTCATCTTCCATCAGTTTCAAATCGGTGTATCCTTCGGCCTGTAGCGCAGCCTTGGAGCTTTCAACCGAGTCGTGAGTGATTTCCTTGACGACTGTTTTACCGTTTCTGTCTTTTGCGGTCCAAGTGTAGGTAGCCATAATAATTTCCTGAAACGAGTACTGCCACAATCAAGACGCAGCCACGGCAATCAGAATTTTCCGGCGGCGGCTCATGTGAATTGTGGGTTCAATTTACCCGTCCGTTCGGCCCGGAAGAAACTATAAAACCAACAACTGATTATAACCCGTGAAACCAGCGGGCAATCTGCGAATCTGCGGACATTCAACCCTTCAAAAAATAATTTCGTTGCTTGTCGCTGATGGGCATTTCGAGTTTTTCCATCACGGCCAGCATGTCTTCCCAGACCTTGCGCTTCTCGCTCATGGCCTGGTTGCGCAGCAGATACGCCGGATGATACGTCGGCATGAGCGGCGTGCCGCGATACGTCTTCCAGGTGCCGCGCAGCTTGGTGATGCCGAGCGTCTTGCCCAGCAGGCCTTCCACCGCCGTCGCGCCGAGCGCCACGATGACCCTGGGCCGGATCAAATCAATCTGCTCGTGCAGATACGGAATGCACGTGGCCATCTCGTCGGAGGTCGGCTTGCGATTGCCGGCGGACTGGCCGGGGGTGTCGGGCCGGCATTTCAAAATGTTGGCGATATAGACATCCGCGCGGCCCAGGCCCGTCGCCTGGATGATCTTGGTGAGCAACTGGCCGGCCTTGCCCACGAACGGTTCGCCCTGTTCGTCTTCATCCGCGCCCGGCGCCTCGCCTACGAACATGAGCTGCGCGTCAATGCTGCCGACGCCAAACACGACACTCTTGCGCGACGACGCGAGGTGCGGGCATTTGACGCAGGCCAGTGCCCGCTCGCGCAACGCGGCGAAGGCGGCGGCCTTTTCGATTGGCGATTGCGGATTGGCGATTGCGGATTGGGTTTCGCCGGGCAATGTGAGCGAAAGTTCCTGTGGCGGCGTGGATGCTTTGTCCATTTGAGATTTGGGATTTGAGATTGGAGATTTTGCGGCGGGCGGCTGCGCCAAGGCGCGGAGCGTCTCAGGTGCGACGGCGACGTGGCGCACGCCGCGCGATTTTAAATCTTCCAGATGTTGGATCGTCGCGTCGAGGAGCTGGCCATAAGCATCGGACATGGCGTCATCGTAGCGGCTGCGCCGCGAAGCACAAAATAAAACCACCAAGCCCCAACCCATAATGACTAAAGAATGCTCAAATGAACAAATGACCAAGGCGCGTCTTACGGAGGAGTTTGGTATCTGCCTTCGCTTCCATCCTTTGCCTGGCTTCGGAGGACAGGTGGAAGCTTCGGCAAGACAGGCCGAGCAGTAAGAAATTCCCCTGTCCTAATTCCATTGTCGCATTCGGACTTGAGGCATATTTCGTCATTAATCCCACGGTTTCACCGTGGGCTACTGTCTTTCCGCGCCTCCGGCGCTGGAACACACCATACCGGTTTAAAACAATTTTGACTGGTTGCCCGCCGCCGGCTTCAACCCCAGCTTTTTGTAACTCAACTCCGTTGCGACGCGGCCTTGCGGGGTGCGGTTGAGGTAGCCTTCCATGATGAGATATGGCTCGTATACCTCTTCAATCGTGTCCGGTTCTTCGCCCACGGCCACGGCCAACGAATTCACACCCACCGGGCCGCCGCCGAACTTCACGATGACGGCTTCGAGGATGCGCTTGTCCATTTCGTCGAGGCCGTTCTGGTCGATCTCCAGCATGGCCAGCGCCTTGTCGGCCACGTCGGCGGTGATGCGGCCGTCGTGCCGGACCTGCGCGTAGTCGCGCACGCGGCGGAGCAGGTTGTTCGCGATGCGCGGCGTGCCGCGGCTGCGCCGGGCAATCTCGTGCGCACCGGCGGGTTCGATCTCCACCTTCAACAAACGGGCGGAGCGGACAATGATGGTCTCCAAATCCCCGGCCACGTAGTAATCCAGCCGCTCGCGGACGGCGAAGCGGGTGAGCAACGGCGCGGTGAGCAATCCGCTGCGCGTAGTAGCGCCAATGAGCGTGAAGCGCGGAAGATTGAGCCGCACGCTGCGCGCATTCGGCCCCTGGTCGATGATGATGTCCAGTTTGAAATCCTCCATCGCCGGGTAAAGGTATTCCTCGATGGTTTTTTGCAGGCGATGAATCTCGTCAATGAACAGCACGTCGCCTTCCTCGAGGTTCGTCAGCAACCCGGCCAGATCGCCCGCCTTTTCGATGGTCGGGCCGCTGGTGCTTTTAAGATTTGCGCCCATGGCCCGGGACAGGATGTTGGCGAGCGTGGTTTTGCCGAGGCC
>JBEKSU010000044.1:0-18604 GCA_049516755.1 Verrucomicrobiota bacterium
AGCAGCCGACGTGAGGAGGCTCTGTATAAAATCGTTTTGAAATTTTGAGCCTCGTTACCTCGGCTGCTACAAATTCAATTCGCCGCGACGCGCAGCCAGGCCGCGTCTGATTTTGCCAGAACTTCCGTCCGTTCCAGGCCGGCCGGAATCAAACCGAATTGTCCGGGGGACAACTCCACCGCCATTGAACCGCCCTTGATTTCAACCTGGCCATCTGTCGCGGCGATGATTTGCAGCGTGCGCGATTTCAAATTCAGTCCGGTGCCGTGTTTCATTTTCACCGCTTCGATCTTGAACAACGGATCATTTACGAGCTGGCGGATGTTGACTTCATGGTCGGTGGGTTGGCTTTGAACGAGTGCCGGTTCGAAGTCATTGAAATCAATGCTGGCAAGCGATTGGGCGACGTGTAACTCGCGCGGTTTGCCGTCCAGCCCGGTGCGGTTCCAGTCGAAAACACGATACGTGGTGTCCGAGTTCTGCTGGATTTCGAAAATCACCAGACCGGCACCGATGGCGTGAACGCGGCCGCTGGGCAGAAACATCGCATCGCCGGCGCGCACGGGAAGGCGATGCACACATTCCGCCACTTTGCCGGTCCGGATTTTTTTCTCAAATTCCGATCGGGTGACACCGCGTTTGAGCCCGACGAACAGTTCCGCCCCCGGCGCGGCATCGGCGATGAACCACAGCTCGGTCTTCGGCTCGCCGGCGCTCCCAGGTTTCGGATGGACTTGCAGCGACAATTTTTCGCGCGCGTCGAGAATTTTGCAGAGCCAGGGGAAACGATCCCCGGTTGCGGGCTTTGCGCTGCCAAGCAGATCGGCGCGATGATTATCCATCAACCAGCGCAGATTTTTTCCGGCCAGCGCACCGTTGGCAATCACGCTGACGTCGCCGGGCCGGTCGCTGATTTCCCACGATTCGCCGATCGGCCGGCCCGCCGGCAGTTGCTTTTGATAGAGCCGCTCCATTTCGCGTCCGCCCCAAACGCGCGCTTTGGATATCGGATGGAAGGTGAGCGGATAAAGCACTGGGAATTATACGGCCGATGCCTGGGGAACAACACCGTTCACGTCCGGTTCAGTGTTTTCGACGAAGTGCCCGTGGGCGCGGAATTTCGCGTAGCGTTTTTTCAGTCGTTCGGCGGCCGGCATCGCGGCGAGTTCTCCCAGATGTTTGAGCAGGTGCGTCTTCAGATTTGCGGCGGCTTCAGCGATGTCGTTGTGCGCGCCGCCCAGCGGTTCGGGAATAATTTCGTCCACGAGGCCGAGTTCGAGCAGGTCTTTGGCGGTGATTTTAAGGGCCTCGGCGGCTTTCGGCGCGGCGGCGCGATCTTCCCAAAGAATGGCCGCGCAGCCTTCGGGGCTGATGACCGAGTAATAGGCGTTCTCTAAAATCAACACGCGGTCGGCCACGCCGATGCCGAGCGCGCCGCCGGAGCCGCCTTCGCCGATGACCGCGGCAATGATGGGCACTTCAAACAGCATCATCTCGCGGAGGTTGACGGCGATGGCCTCGGCGATGTGGCGCTCCTCCGCGCCGATGCCGGGATACGCACCGGCGGTGTCAATGAGCGTGATGATGGGCAGACCGAATTTGTTGGCGAGCTTCATCAGGCGCAGCGCCTTGCGGTAGCCTTCCGGATGGGCGCAGCCGAAATTGCGCAAAATGTTTTCCTTCGTGTCCCGGCCTTTTTGCGTGCCGATGACGACTACGCGGTAATCACCCAGTTTCGCAAAGCCGCCCACCATCGCGCGGTCTTCGGCAAACAGCCGGTCGCCGTGCAGTTCGTGAAAATCGGTGAACGTTTTTTCCAGGTAATTCAGGGTGTAGGGACGTTTGGGATGCCGCGCCAGCTGAACGCGCTGCCAAGCGTTGAGGTTGGAAAAAATCTGCCGGCGGGTTTCCTCCAGTTTTTTTTCAATGAGCTGGATTTCCTCCTCAAAGCTGATGTCCATCGCATGCGCTTCCGGATGTTTGCGAAGTTCGTCCAGCTTGTCTTGCAGTTCGATGATCGGCTTCTCGAAATCGAGCTGGTGTTTCATGCGTTGGGAAAGTTATCTGTTTTCTGGCCTGCAATCAATGCGAATTCCATCAGTGCAAAAAAAAGGCCGGACTTTCGTCCGGCCCCCGCGGTGACGAGGTTTAAACGCCTTCACCGAGGCGCTCAGAAGGGTGGCGCGACCAACTTGGGGTCGCTGTCCGAGCCGCGCCACGAGCAAAACCTCTATGCCAACCCTAAACGAACAGCGAAATCCTTCAATCGCTTCAATTCATCAGACATGGTAAGTATGCAAATGGTTCAAAAAATTGTCAAATAATTTTGGCGTATAAATCACAAATAAACATCGCTGAAAATCTTCGTTTGTGTCCTGAATTGAGTCACTTGCGCCAATGGCGTGCGGACTTTGGAGGAGAGCAATTCGCGTAATGCCGCTTCCTTGCCAGTGCCCGACACGAGCACCCAAGCCTGTTTTGCTGTTGCAACAGGGGCATAGCCAAGTGTGACCCGATTTTTTGGCGGTTTGGGAGAATTTTTTACCGCTCGATAGATTGCCTTGTCTGAAATTAAGACATCCGGCTCGCCGGGAAAAAGCGACGCCACGTGACCATCCTCACCCATGCCGAGAAAAATTAAATCCAAAACCGGCTGGCCGGTTTCGTTCACCGGCGCGATTTTGCAAATTTCTGTTGAAGCAGCTTTCGCTGCGGCTTCCGGTGAATCTTCGCCGCGAATGCGGTGAACTTGCACGTCGGAAATTTTTAGCGGCGCAAGGAGGAACTTTTTCGCAATGGCAAAATTGCTTTCCGCATCGTCGGGCGGCACGCAACGTTCGTCCGCCCAGAAGAAATGCACGTTGTCTGGGAGGGACGGCGTGCCGCCGTCCCCAATTTTTCTTGTCTTTGCCTGTTCCACAACAGCGGCGTAGAATTTCCGGGCGATGCGGCCGCCGGACAACGCCACGCAATGCCTTTTGTCCGCGCGCTTCGCGGCGGCGATTTCATCCAGCCACGCGCCCGCGACGGCCCGCGCCAGTTCGCCAGCAGTGGCGAAGGAAATCAGTTCAAAGTTTTTCATTTCCAGCCAGTGCGGCCAAAAAACCTAGCAGAAGTTTCCATTTTAGGTTCGGCTGCCAGATACCAATAATCACAGCGGGAAGTGGAATAAAAAATCCACCCATTAAAAAAGGCAAAAATGGAGCATCTGTACCTCTTGCTGTAATACTTAACGCCAGAACGGCCAAGATGAAGCTCGACACCAAATAGGTCATCCAGAATTGTCTCATATACTTTTTTTATTTTATCATCTGCGGCTCATGCCAGGCTTGGCCGCTTGGCGCGAGCAAATCCTCGGCGGCGACCGGGCCCCACGTGCCGGCGGCGTAAAATTCGCGGTTTGTCAGCGGCTTGCCATTCCAGCCGGCGCGAATCGAATCCACAATTTTCCACGCGGTTTCCACTTCATCGCGCCGGATGAACAGCGTCGCGTCGCCGGCGATGGCTTCGAGCAGCAGCCGTTCGTAGGCTTCGGGCGTGTAGGCGCCGAACTCGGCGTCGTAGCTGAAATTCATTCGCACGGGCCGCACACCCAGGCTTATGCCGGGCACTTTGCCGTTGAAGCGCAGATAAATTCCTTCTTTTGGTTGCAGCCGGAGCGTAAGCGAGTTGGGGGCGAGATTTTGTCCGCATTGTGCGGCAAACAGCACGTGTGGTGTCGGACGGAATTGCACCCGCACTTCACTCAGGCTTTGCGGCAGGCATTTGCCGGTGCGCAAATAAAACGGCACGCCGGACCAGCGCCAGTTGTCAATGAACAGCTTCAAGGCAACGTAGGTTTCCACGTTGGAATCCGGTTTCACCTTGGTTTCCTGCCGGTAACCCGGCAACGGCTGTCCGTCCACCGTGCCGGCAAAATATTGGCCGCGCACGACTTGCTTCGCCACGCCTTCGGGCGTCAGCGAACGGATGGATTTGAGCAGTTTCACCTTTTCGTCGCGGATGGCCTCGGCTTCGAGTGACACCGGCGGTTCCATCGCGATGAGTGCGAGGACCTGGAGCATGTGGTTCTGCACCATGTCGCGCAACGCGCCGGCCTCCTCGTAATAACCGCCGCGCTGGCCCACGCCGGGTTTTTCGCTGACGGTGATTTGCACGTGGTCAATCAGGTTGCGATCCCAGAGCCGCTCGAAAACGGAATTGGAAAAGCGGAACATCAAAATGTTCTGCACCGTTTCCTTGCCGAGATAATGGTCGATGCGGCAAACCTGCTGCTCGTGCGCGAAGCGGGTCAGCTCCCGGTTCAACGCCTTGGCGGAGGCCAGGTCGTGGCCGAACGGTTTCTCGACGACGATGCGCTGCCAGGCGGAACCTTCCTTGTTCAACAGCCCGGCCCGATGGATTTGTTCGACCACCTCGCCGAACTGGCTGGGCGAAACGGCTAGGTAGAACAGCAGATTTTCCCGCAACGGCCCATTGCCGAACGAAGTTAGCCGCTCCTCCAGCTTCTTGTAGGCCGTCGCGTCGGTAACATCGCCCGGGCAATAAAACAAATTCGCGGAAAATTCCTTCCAGACCTTTTCGTCCACCGGCTTGGTGCGCGAGAACTGGTCGAGCGCAGCGCGCAGTTCCGCGCGCCACGATTCGTCGGTTTTTTCCCGCCGTGCGAATCCGATGATGCGGAACGCAGCCGGCATCTGCTTCTCCTTGCAGAGATGGTAAAACGCCGGGATGAGTTTGCGCGCGGTCAAATCGCCGCTGGCGCCGAAGATGATGATGGAGCAGGGGTCGGATGCCTTGCGTTCGGAACCCATGTGGCAGGGCGGCGAATCGTCTAGTGAAATGGTATTATTCACGAAACCAACCATGGCTCAATCAGCGGCCAAATTCAACGCTTCTTGTGGCGAGCGTTGAAATAGTAGGAGACGACGTAAGGAGTCTCACCAAAATCCGTTGGCCAGTGTCTCGTTACCTCGACTCCTACATTTCCTGCGCAGAAATTGCTCGCCCGGCGCGCTGTTTTTTCGCAAAATTCCTGTTTGCGAGAATGAAAGCGAAAATCATCATCACACCCAAAAAGGCCGTCGTGGACCCGCAGGGCAAAACCGTCCAGGTCGCCCTCGAACAAATGGGCTATCAAGGCGTCATCGGCGTCCATGTCGGCAAATACATCGAGATTGACCTCGCTCCCGGCACCGATCAGGCCGCCGCGCAGCGCGCACTCAATGACGCAGCACACAGATTTCTCAGCAACCCCATCATCGAGGATTATAAATTGGAAATTGAATGAACCAGGAAAATGACGATATACGATTTACGATTAACGAGCTGCCCGCCGGTTCGACGCGTAAATCGTAAATCGTAAATCACATGAACTTTGCCGTTCTCCAGTTCCCCGCCAGCAATTGCGACCAGGACGCCATTCACGCCGTCCGGTTGCTCGGCCATTCCGCGCGCTACGTCTGGCACAAGGAACATTCCCTTGGCGATGCCGAGGCGGTCATCGTGCCCGGCGGTTTCAGCTATGGCGATTATCTCCGGTGCGGCGCGATTGCACGGTTCAGCCCCGTGATGCAGGCGGTCAAACAATTTGCCGACAACGGCGGACTGGTGCTGGGCGTGTGCAACGGTTTTCAGGTGCTCACCGAGGCTGGCCTGCTGCCCGGCGCACTCGTCCGCAATCGCGACCTGCAATTCCACTGCGAGCACATTTTCCTGAAAGCCGCCACGGTCGATTCGCCGTTCACCAGCAAGATTCCTTCGGGCAAGTTGCTGCGCGTACCCATCGCCCACGGCGAGGGCTGCTACTTTGCCGACGAGGAAACGCTGGCCAAGCTCAAGGCCAACAACCAGATTTTGTGGCAATACTGTGACGCCAGCGGAAACCTGACCGACACCTCGAACCCGAATGGCTCGCTGCTGAACATTGCCGGCGTGTGCAACGAACGCCGCAATGTGGCCGGCCTCATGCCGCACCCCGAACGCGCCTGCGAACCGCTGCTGGGCAGCGACGACGGCAGGTGGATTTTCGAAAGCATCTTCGCCGCGCTAAAAAATAAACCCATCGCCAGGGCTGCTTAGAAACTTTTTCCGATGACCGAACCCGCCATCACCCCTGAACTGGTTGCCAAACACAACCTGACGCCGGACGAATACGCCCACGTCAAACAAATCCTCGGGCGCGAGCCGAGCTACACTGAGTTGGGCATCTTCTCGGTGATGTGGAGCGAGCATTGCAGCTATAAAAACACGCGCCCGCTGCTGAAAACGTTCCCGACCAAGTCCAAAAAAATTCTCGTCGGCGCGGGCGAGGAAAACGCCGGCATCATTGACATCGGCGATGGCCTGGCCATCGCGTTCAAGATCGAATCGCACAATCATCCGAGCGCCGTCGAGCCGTTCCAGGGTGCGGCCACGGGCGTCGGCGGCATCGTGCGCGACATCTTCACGATGGGCGCAAGGCCGATTTGCTCGGTGAACTCCCTGCGCTTCGGGCCGATTACCAAACCCGTGGTAGGAGACGACGTGAGGAGTCTCACTTCAAAATCCGAAATTAATCAGAGCCTCGTCACCTCGGCTCCTACAAATGGAGAAGAAGAAGCCACTTTGAACAACAATCGCCGTCTCTTTGCCGGCGTTGTCAGCGGCATCGCGCATTACGGGAATTGCTTCGGCATCCCGACCATCGCCGGCGAGGTTTATTTCGATAAATGCTACGAGGGCAATCCGCTGGTGAACGCCTTCTGCCTCGGGGTGCTGCGCCATGAGCAAATTGCTCGCGGCGCGGCCAAGGGCATCGGGAACCCGGTATTTTACGTCGGCCCGGCCACGGGCCGCGATGGTCTGGCGGGCGCGTCGTTTGCGTCGCAGGATTTGACCGAGGAATCCTCCGAGCGACAACGTGGCGCGGTGCAGGTGGGCGATCCGTTCATGGAGAAACTCGTCTGCGAAGCCTGCCTCGAACTGCTGGCCACCGGCGCGGTTGCGGGCATCCAGGACATGGGCGCAGCGGGCCTGACCTGCTCGACGTGCGAGACCGCCGCGCGCGCGGGCACGGGCATTGAGATTGAATTGGACAAGGTCCCGCAACGCGCGCCGAACATGACCAGTTACGATCTCATGCTCTCGGAATCGCAGGAGCGCATGCTCATCATTGTTCACAAAGGCCGCGAAGAGGAAGTGAAGCGCATTTTTGACAAATGGGATTTGCCGTGGTCGGAAATTGGTTTTGTCACCGACACCGGCCGCATGGTGGTGAAACAGCACGGCAAGGTTGTGGCGGACATTCCGGCAAAAAAGATTGCCGACGAATCGCCGGTGTATCAGCGCGATTCCAGGGAACCGGAGTATTTGAAGGCGGTCCGCGCATTTCGTCTGGATGGCATAGCCGATACAACAAATCCTGCCGCCGATTTGAAGAAACTTTTGTCGTGGCCGACGATTGCCTCAAAAAACTGGGTCTATCGCCAGTATGATCATATGGTGCGCGATGGCTCGGTCGTTTGTCCGGGCAGCGATGCGGCGGTGCTGCGCATCAAGGCGGACAGTCTTCCTGAATTGGTGGGGCGAGACTCTGTCGAGCCCAAATCTTCTAAAAAAACGGCTCGAGAGGACTCTCGCCCCACCGTTCCTGAAAAGTTGATTGCCCTGACCGTGGATTGCAACGGGGCCTACGTTTATCTCGATCCCTACGAAGGGGCGAAGACGGCGATGGCCGAGGCGTGCCGCAATCTGGCCTGTTCCGGCGCGGTGCCGCTGGGCACGACCGACAATTTGAACATGCCCAGCCCGATGAAGCCGGAGTTGTTCTGGCAGATGAAGGAATCCGTGCGCGGTCTGGCCGAGGCGTGCCGGGTCTTCAACGCGCCGGTCACCGGCGGCAATTGCTCGCTCTACAACCAAAGCCCGGCCGGGCCGATTGATCCCACGCCCACCGTCGCCGTCGTCGGCATCATCGAAAAACCGGAGCACGTCACGACGCAGTGGTTCAAGGACGAAGGCGACGCGATCATCCTGCTGGGCGGCGCGGTGGACCAGGACGATCCCTTGCTCGGTCTGGGCGGCTCGGCGTATTTGCAGGTGGTTCACGGCCAAAAAAACGGCACCCCGCCGCGCTGCGATCTGGAGACCGCCAAAACATTGCACACGACGCTGCTCGGACTGATTCAAAGCGGCCTGGTAAAGAGCGCGCACGATTGCAGCGAAGGCGGTCTGGCGGTCTGCCTCGCGGAAAGCTGCATCAGCCAGCTGGTGGCGCGCGAGACACCGCGGCTGATCGGGGCGAAGGTGGATTTGTCGGAAGTGTCACAACAACGTGCTGCCGGCGTCCCACCGGCAGAACCATCTTCCACAAGTGATTCGAGAGGTCAGAACTGCCGGCAAGATGCCGGCAGCACGTTGCGCCTTGACGCCCTGCTTTTTGGCGAGACGCAAAGCCGGGTGGTCATCACGTGCAAACCGCTGGACGCGGTCAAGGTGGTCGAGCGCTCGATGTTGATGGGGGTTCCGGCGGCGCCGATTGGCAGGGTTGGCGGCGATCAACTGGCCGTCAAAACCGCCGCGGGCGAATTCAGCGTGCCGGTGGCCGAGCTGCATGACGTTTGGTGGAATTCCATCACCCGGGCGATGGCGTGACCGCCGGACCGGTCTGGCAAACCCCATCGCCGTCCGGCCATTTTTCCGACCGGCTTGGTATTAAAACAAGGGGTGTGCCTTCAAACGCACACTTCCCGCCACGGTTCGGATGGGTTAAATTTCACCCGCTCAACCGCTGACGGGAATAACCGTTTGCATTCGGTCGCAGTCAACGTAAACTGTGCGACGATAAATTTACCATGCGACAATTTTACACCATCGCCGCCAATGCCTTCATGGAACTGATCCGGCAGCCGGTTTTTCTATTGTTGATGACGGGGTCGGTGCTGTTTGAGATTTTTCTGGCCGTGCCTTATTACTTTGCGTTTGGTGATGAGCCGAAGCTGGTTGAAAACAGCGCACTGGCGGTGATGTTGCTGGCAGGGCTGTTTGGCGCGGTGTTGAGCGCGTCGGCGTCGCTGGCGCGGGAAATCCGGACGGGCACGGCGCTGGCGGTGCTGTCCAAACCGGTCGGGCGCGCACAATTTTTTCTGGCCAAATACGCCGGGCTCGCCGCGGCGCTGACGCTGTTGGCGTATGTCAACCTCATCGGCGCGTTGCTGGCCAGCCGCATGGCGTTTGACTCCTACGGCAGCACGGATTTGCCGGCCATCGGGATTTTTGCGGCCGGGGTCGCCCTGGCTTACGCGTTCGCGGGCTTCAGTAATTTTTTCCTCCGGCGCCCGTTTGTGAGCGATGCGGTGCTGGCGCTGGTGGTGTTTGCAACCGCGGCGGCGTTTTTGATTTTCCGGTTCACCAGACAAATCGAGAGTCTGGGCACCCTGGGTCGGGTGGACTGGCGGCTGGTGCCGGCGGGGATCCTGATTTTGTTCGCGCTGTGGATTCTGGCGGCGCTGGCGCTGGCGTGTTCGACGCGGCTGGACACGATTCCCACCCTGGCGGTTTGCTCGGCGTTCTTTTTGATCGGCCTGATGTCGGATTATTTCTTCGGCCGCCGGGCGGAGGCGGGCGAATGGTGGGCTTCAACGCTTTACACCATCGTCCCAAACTGGCAGCTTTTCTGGCTCGCGGACGCCCTGGACATGGGCAAAAGCACGTTCCACTGGGGCTACGTCGGCAAGGCCTTTGCCTACCTGGTCGCTTATGCGGGCGCGGCGCTGGCCGTCGGCACCGCGCTGTTTGAGGAACGGGAACTGAGTTAAGCATGGAACGCAACATTCAAAAAAATGGTCTGGTGAATCTCGTGGCGGCGGTGTTGATTTTCATCGCCGCGTTCGTCGTGACGTATTACGTCAATTCGCTGGCGGGCCAGGCGTGCTCGATTTTCCTCGGCCTCGGCGTGCTCGTAACCTTCACCGGCTGGTTCCAGATGCGGCTCGAGGAAAACGAACGGCTGGAAAAACTGGAGGTGGAGGAATTTGCCCGCGCCCGGGGCGAAACGGCCCTGTTTGAAGCCCGGGACGCGGAGGCTTTCCCGGCGCAGCGCGCGCGAGAGCAGTTCGAGAAATATTTTGTGCCGGGCTTTGGCGTGCTGCTGTTTTTGCTCGAAGCGGGTGGCGCGTATCTCCTGTGGCGCTGGATCGCCAAAACCACCGATGGCATTGTTCCCGACCGCGCGATGCCGTCGCTGTCGCTCTTCGGGATTTTCGCGCTGCTGCTGTTTTTGCTGGGCCGGTTTTCCGTGACCATTGCGCGGCTGGAAAATTTCCGGCTGCTGCGGCCCGGCGCAAGTTTCCTGCTGGCGGGCGCCTATGTCTGTTTTTTCACCGCGCTCGGCATTGCCGGAGTCAAGGCGGGATTCCCCAGGGTTGATTTCTGGCTCACGCGGGCGTTGTGCGCGCTGCTCGGTTTGATGGCGGCGGAAATGCTCGTCACGCTGTTGCTGGAAATTTACCGGCCGCGCGTGAAAGGCAGGGTCGCCCGGCCCATTTACGACAGCCGGCTCGTCGGCCTGCTCGCACAACCGGAAAGCCTGGTCACCACGGCGGCGCAGGCGCTGGATTATCAGTTCGGCTTCAAGGTTTCGGAGACGTGGTTCTTTCAGTTGCTCCAGAAAAACCTGCCGGTGTTGCTGATGGCCCAATTGCTGGTGTTGTTTCTGTCCACCGGGGTTGTGTTCATTGACGCCGGCCAACAGGCCGTGCTCGAACGGTTCGGCCGGCCGGTCGGAGTGCTGCAGCCGGGCGCGCATCTGATTGTGCCGTGGCCGGTGGACAAGATTTACCGCTATCGCACGGACCAGATCCAGACGTTCGACGTCGGTTTCACGCCCGAGGCGCAAAATGCGCAGGCCGGGATCATTTTGTGGAGTGTGACCCACACCCGGGAGCAGAATTTCCTCATTGGCAACCGCCGCCCGGCTCTGGTTCAGGGCGGGAACACCGACACCAACGACACCTTCAAGGCGCCGCCGGTGAGCCTCATCACCGTCAGCATCCCGGTGCAATTTCAAATCACCAACGTGTTCGATTGGGCCTACCAGAACGCCGATCCCACAAACCTGCTTCAGGACCTGGCGGCGCGCAAGGTCGTCCAATATCTGGCGGGCGTGGATTTGAACGATGTGATGTCGAGCAACCGCCAGGCGGCGGCGCTGGAACTGGGCGCGCAAATTCAGGCCGCCGCGAACGAACACCGGCTCGGCGCCAGGATCATTTTCGTCGGTTTGCAGGACATCCATCCCCCGGTGGCGGTGGCGGGGAATTATGAAAATGTAGTCGGCGCAGAACAGACGAAGCTCGCCAAGATACTGGACGCCCAGGCCGAGGCCATCCGCACCAACGCGCTGGCCGGGGCGCAGGCGTTCACCGATGTGGCCCGGGCCCAGGCGGCGCAGCAGCAGATCGAACTCTCGGCGTTCGCCGGGGCCGCGTTGTTCACCAACCGGATCGCCGCCTATGAGGCCGCGCCGTCGGTCTATCGGCAGCGCGCCTATTTTCAGATGTTTCCCGAGGCCACGGCCAACGCGCGCAAATACATTTTGCTCGTCAAGAACACGAAGGACGTGATCATTTTCGATCTGGAGGACAAAATCCGCGAGGACCTTTTGAACTTGAACGTAACCAATTCACCATGAACAGGAATCTATTAACCATCATCGTTGGCGCAGTGCTGGTCGTGATTTTCGCGCTGCTGCTTTTCGTCTTTCAGGTGCGCCAATCCGAAGTCGCCGTGGTCACCACCTTCGGCAAGCCGACCGGCACCTACAATCAGCCCGGCGCGTATGTGAAATGGCCCTGGCCGATCCAGAAGGTTTACAAGTTCGACCAGCGCATCCAGGATTTTCAGGACAAATTCAGTGAGAATTACACCGCCGACAGCATCACCCTGCTGACCAGCGTCTATGTCGGCTGGAAGATTTCCGATGCCGGACAGTTTCTGCGGGAATTCACCGGCGGTTCCGTGCCGGCCGCCCAGACGATGCTCGAAAGCATGCTGCGCAGCGCCAAGAGCGCCGTCGTCGGCAAACATCCGTTGTCCGATTTCGTGAATACGGACCCCCAGAAGCTGCAGTTCAAACAGATTGAAAATGAAATCGAATCGACCGTTCAAGACGAACTGTTGACGAACAACTGCGGCATTCACATCGAGTTCCTCGGTCTCAAGCAGCTCGGCCTGCCCGAGAGTGTCACCCAGACCGTCTTCGACCGCATGAAATCGGAGCGCCAGGTCCTCATCAGCCGGGCGCAATACGAAGGCGAGGCCGAGGCGCAAAAAATCCGCGCCAACGCCGACCGTGAGGCCAACGAGACGCTGGCCAACGCGCGGGCCCAGGCCACGCGGATTCAGGGCGAAGGCGAGGCCGAGGCTGCCAAGACGCTGCCCGTCTTCCAGGAAAATCCCGAACTGGCCAATTTCCTGTTGCGGGTCAATGCGCTGCAACAATCCCTCAACCAGAAGTCCACGCTGATTTTCGACCAGCGCACGCCACCGTTTGATCTGTTCGGCGGCATTTCCACCAACACCCCGGGCCGTTGACCATGAGCGACGAACATCATCACGACCACGACCCCGTGCATGGACAGCCGGTTGCGCCGGTGACGCCGGATGACACTGGTTCGCAAGCGCTGGACGAGGCGTTGCGCAGCAGTTTTGCCATTGTCAAATTCGTCATGCTGCTGCTGGTGGTGGTATTTTTCGGCTCCGGCTTTTTTGAAGTCGGCCCGCAGGAAAAGGCGGTGATTCTGCGCTTTGGCAAACCCGTCGGTGAAGGACAGAAGGTTTTGCTCAGCGCGGGTTTGCATTGGTCGTTTCCATATCCCATCGACGAGGTAGTCAGGATTCCGATCACGGAAATCCAGCAGGTTTCCTCCACCGTCGGCTGGTACGCGGTCACGCCGGAACAGGAATTGAGCGGCGAGGAACCGCCGCCGGGCGCATCCCTGATGCCCGGGGTGGACGGCTATGCCATCACGGCGGACCGCAACATCATTCATACCCGGGCCACGCTGTATTACCAGGTGGACGACCCGATCCGTTACGTGTTCGGCTTTGCGTCGGCTTCCAACACCGTTCAGAACGCGCTGAACAATGCCTTGCTCTACACCGCCGCGCATTTCAAGGTGGATGACGTGCTGTACAGCGACATCGCCGGTTTTCAGGACGCCGTGGAGCAGCGGGTCAGCCAGCTCGCAGACGAGGAGCGGTTCGGCATTGTCATCAACCATTGCAATGTGCAAAGCATACCGCCCCGGCAATTGAAATCGGTTTTTGACCAGGTCACCACCGCGCGCGAAAATCGCAACAAGCTGCTCAGCGACGCGCGCAGCTACGAGAATCAAATCCTGAGCGGCGCGGGCGCGCAGGCTTCCACCATCACCAATGAGGCCGCGAGTGCGCGGGCGCGGTACGTCCAGTCGCTCCAGGCCGATGCGAAGGCTTTCGACGCCCTGCTGCCGAATTACCGGATCAACCCCGGATTGTTTGAACAAATGAAACTGGTGCAGGTGATGGGCCAGACGCTGACCAACGTCAATTTCAAATCTTATCTGCCGACGACCCCGGGTGGCGAGCCCATCGAACTTCGGCTAATGTTGAATCGTGAGCCGCCGGGGCCCAAAACCGCGGCGCCGAATCCGTAGAATTGTATGCAAGTCACATCACTTTTGAGCCGTCACGAACACGAGCACGGGCCGGAATGCGGCTGTGGCCATGACCACGAACATTCCGTCGTGCATCTGTGGCAGGCTGTGTTGGGCGTCGTCTTCGTCTTCAACGCCTTTATCGTGGACTGGCTGTTTGCAAACGGCAGCACCGTCGCCAGCTGCAGCGCCTTCATCGGCGCGATTATTCTCATCTATCCCATTGTCGTCACGGCCATCAAGGACTTGCGCGTCGGCCGCTTGAGCATCAACGAACTCGTCGCCATCGCCGTCCTCGCGGCGTTCGCCTCCGGCAATTACGAGGCCGCCGGCGTCGTCGCCTTCTTCATGCTCACCGGCGAAATCATCGAGACCCGCACTGCCGAGGGCGCGCGCACCTCCATCGAATCGCTCATCAAACTCACCCCCACCCGGGCGCGGCGCATCAAAAAAGACGGCACCGAGGAGGAGGTGGCCGCCAGCGAACTCGCGATCGGGGACGTGATCCGCATCCGCCCCGGCGACAACGTGGCGGCGGACGGCCTCATCATCAGCGGTCAGGGTTCGTTCAACCAGGCCACCATCACCGGCGAATCGCTGCCAGTGGACAAGAAGTCCGGCGATGAAGTGTTTGCCGGCACCCAAAATCTCACGGGCGTTCTGGAAATCAAGGTCAGCCGCGCGGGCGAAGACACGACGCTGGGCCGCGTGCGCGATCTGATTCTGGCGGCGGAAAAGACCAAGCTGCCCATCATGAAGATCGTGGACCAGTACATGGGCTTTTACACGCCGCTCGTGCTGGTCATCGGCGCGCTCGTCTGGGCGTTTACGCACAACCTGGACCGCGTCATCGCCGTGTTCGTCGTCGCCTGCCCGTGCGCGTTCATCCTGGCCACGCCCACCGCGATGGTCGCCGCGCTTTCCGCCGCCGCGCGCCTCGGCATTTTGATCAAGAACGTTGCCGACATTGAAGCCGCGGCCAGGATCAACGCCTTTGTCTTCGACAAGACCGGCACGCTGACCACCGGCCAGCTCGCCGTCAGCCGCCTGGCGCCCATCGGGGAAATAAAACCTGCCGAGTTGTTGCGGTTCGCGGCGTCGGCGGAAAAATACAGCAATCATCCGACGGCCAAGGCGCTCGCGCAAATTGCGGGCGAAGCCGGGGTGCCGCTGGCCGAACCCCAGAACTTCGCCGAAACCGCCGGGCGCGGTGTAAAGGCCGAGGTGGACGGCACAAAAGTGTTGGTCGGCCGGGCGCAGTGGCTCAAGGACAACGGGGTGACCGGGGATTTTGTGAAATCCGTTGACCTGAACGAAACCGAAGGCTGGAGCTTGATTTTTGTCGCGCGCGACGGCCGGTGTATCGGCTGGGTCGGCCTGCAGGACCAGACCCGCCCCGAGGCGAAGGAGGCGCTGGCCGCGTTGAAGGCAGCGGGTGTCCGCCGCATCGCGATGGTTTCCGGCGACCGCCAGGCGGTGGCGACCCGCGTGGCCGCGGAAATCGGCTGTGAAGAGGCCAAGGGCGATTGTCTGCCGCAGAACAAGGTGGAATTTGTGCGCGGAGTGAAGGCGAAGGGCTATCGGGTGGCGGTGATCGGCGATGGCGTGAATGACGCGCCGGCGCTGGCGGCAGGCGACATCGGCATTGCGATGGGCGCGGCGGGCAGCGAAGTGGCCATCCACAGCGCGACGATTGCGCTGATGAACAACGACCTGCAACGGCTGCCGTTTCTGGTGAAGCTTTCGCGCAGCACCCGCGCGGTCATCAACCAGAACTTTCTGTTCGGCGGTCTGTTCATCGTGGTCGGCCTGACAGTGACGTCGCTCGGCTACATCGGCCCGATTCCCGCGGCCATCCTGCACAACGTGGGTTCGCTGATTGTGATTTTCAACAGCGCCCGCCTCGTGCGCAAGGGCGAGGAACTGGAACATTTCCATCCGGAAATGGAAAAGCCAGAACGTCCGGCCGCCGGCCAACTGACGCCGAAGCTGGCGTGAACAATAAATGCGTCTGAACTTTGCTCTGGCATAGTTCGTATGACCAGGTATCAAACATTAACACTTGCCGTGGTCGCAATTCTTTGTGCTGGTTTGACCGGCTGTAGAACGACGAGTGTTGAGTCAGGTGTGAGCTTTCTTTGATGCCTCGCGGCTTGCTGGTCGGTGGGAGTTCGAATAAACTTTCAAAATGATTCCTGACTGGAAATTTGCAGATACCAGGATGCCGACAGAAACCGAGAGACAAAAACTTTCCCGGTTGATGTATGTTGCTTTTTGCGATTTGCGCGCGCTCGCACTTGATGGACAAACGCAGCAGGCAAAAGATTTGGCCGAGGCGTTCCACAATATTCCATTGCTGATGCACACAAGCGATTTCAGTTTTAAGGCGTTCCGGGATTTTCTTGAACGCTATCAGCAAAAATACGCGGACAAAGCGCGTTACAATTACTTGCAGGAGTGGGAAAAATTAAACGCCACCGCACAATGACCGCTCTCGAACCAAATCCGCAATCGGAAATCGCAAATCGAAAATCCGACGAGGTCGTCGTGTCCGTCCGCGGACTGACCAAGGTATTCAAGGACTTCTGGAACCGGCCCAAGGCGCGCGCGGTGGACAATGTGGATTTTGACGTGCGGCGCGGCGAGGTTTTCGGCCTGCTCGGCCCGAACGGCTCCGGCAAATCCACCACGGTCAAGCTGCTGCTCGGCCTGCTTTACCCGACCAAAGGCCACATCGAGGTCTTCGGCCATTCGCCGCGCCACGTGCAGACAAAATCGCGCATCGGTTATCTGCCGGAGGAATCGTATCTTTACCGCTACCTCAACTCGCGCGAGACGCTCGACTTTTTCGGGAACCTGTTTCAGCTCGGCAAGGGCGTGCGCAACAGCCGGACCGAACAATTGCTCGAAATGGTCGGCCTGAGCCAGGTCCACATGCGTTCCGTCGGCGAATTCTCCAAGGGCATGCAGCGCCGCATCGGGCTGGCCCAGGCGCTCATCAACGATCCCGACCTCGTCATTCTCGACGAACCGACGGCCGGTCTCGACCCCATCGGCTGCCGCGAAGTGAAGGACCTCATTCTGGCGCTGGCGCGGCGGGGCAAGACGGTGATTTTGAGCAGCCATTTGTTGTCGGACGTGGAAGACGTCTGCGACCGGGTGGTGATTTATTACGGCGGCAAAATCCAGGCGATGGGTATGCTCAAGGATCTGCTCGCCACGCCGGACACGATTTGCATCACCACGCCGGCATTGCCGCGCGAAACCATGGAGCGCGTGCTGGAAATCATCCGCAAGGACGTGGTGGGGGCCAAGGTGGAGATAGATACGCCCACGCAGAATCTGGAGAGCTATTTTCTTGATGTGGTCCAAAAAGCGCGCCGGGCCGCGTCGGAAAACTCGGGCGCGACTTCCGGGGCGCGCGTGGCGGCCTATCTGCGCGCCGGCGCTGATGAGCGGCCGCCCGCCGAGAAAATTCTTGAACGCCTGGCGTTGCCGCAGGTTGCCCAGCCCATCGTCCCGCCCCAACCGCCGCCGCCGGTGGCCGCCGCGCCAAAGGTGGACGACAAAAAACTGGAAAGGTTGACAAAAGCCGCCGAACCAACGCCGGCGCCGGACAAACCCAAACCCGCAGTGGAGGAAAAGCCGGTGGATATGTCAAAGGCGGATGAAAAATTGTCGTCGCTGCTGGGAAAGAAATCCTAGTTCGAGGACGAGGACGAGGACGAGGACGATTTACTGATGCAAAGACTGCTTGCCATTGCCTGGTTGACCTGGAAGGCCGCCTTTCGGTTCCGGCTGTTCCTGGTGATTGCCGTGTTGTTGCTGGCGTCGGTGGTGGGTTTGCCGCTGGTGATCCAGGACGACGGCACGGCGCGCGGGTTCACTCAAATCCTGCTGACGTACACGTTGAGCGTCATCACCGGTTTGCTGGGTCTCTCGACGCTCTGGCTGGCGTGCGGCACGCTGGCTCGCGACATCGAGGAATGCCAGATGCAGGTCGTGGCGACCAAACCCATCGCGCGCTGGCAGATCTGGCTGGGCAAATGGCTGGGCATCATGTCGCTGAACGCGGCGCTGCTGGCGCTGTCGGGCGCGTGCGTTTACGGCCTGTTGCAATGGCGGGCGGCGAGATTGCCGGCGGCGGAACAAACCGTTTTGCGCGAGCAGGTGCTGGTGGCGCGCGGTTCGGCCCGGGAACAAAATTTCGACGCGGAAATTGACGCCGCGACGGGACGCATTTTGCAGGATCGTTTGAAAAACAGCCCGGTGGAGAAGGCGGACCTGCCACTGGTGCGCAAACAGATTCGCGAGCAGGTCAAGGCCGATATACAACTGGTGCCGCCGGGATATACGCGCCGATGGCAGATTGATCTGGGTTTCGCCAAAAATTTCCTGCGCGACCAGCCGCTGCAACTGCGCGTGAAATTCAACTCGGCGCAGGGGAGTCCCTCCGGCGCGTTCGCCGCCCTGTGGCAGGTCGGCGTGCCGGATACGCCCCGGTTCTGGCGCAGCGAGCCGATGAGCCTCGCGCCGAACTCATTCCACGAATTTCAAATTCCGCCGAATCTGTTCGACGACAAGGGCGTGCTGACCATCGTGTTTGTAAATCTGAATGATACGTCGCTGTTGTTCCCGCTCGAAGATGGCATGGAGGTGTTGTATCCCGAAGGCGGTTTCACGTTGAACTTTGCGCGCGGTCTCGGAATTTTATATTGCTGGATGGCGCTGCTGGCGGCGTTGGGATTGACAGCGGCTAGCTTTTTGACGTTTCCCGTCGCGGCATTTTTTTCACTGGCGATCCTGGCGATTGGACTTTCCAGCGGCACGCTGGCCGAGGCGGTGGACTCGGGCACGATCGCCGGCGGCAATGGGGAGACCGGCGTCATGGGCCATTCAGTCGTGGATGCGGTGATGATACCGTTTTT
>JBEKSU010000045.1:0-18315 GCA_049516755.1 Verrucomicrobiota bacterium
GGCCAGAATGCGTGTCAGCATTTCTCGCACGGAGGCATCGTCGTCCACGACCAAAATCCGGTTCTTCGCAGGCTTCACGCTTCCACTCCGGCCCGCATCATCGTCCGCCAGTAAGATTTTTGCTTTCATGATCGAAACTTCACCTGAATGGTTCCAGGGCCTTAGCGGAGACCATGCCAACGACGAATGCGACCGGCCACGCCTCCAATTGCACGACTTTTCGGCTCCGCGAGCGATGGCGCGCGGATTTGACTGCAAAGCGAGTATGCTGAACTGCAAAGGTCCTTGGCCGTTGGCCGCAGCAAACCGGACCGGAAGCGAGACTGAATCTGTGTTTCTTGGGGTGAACGATGAGTTCTCCGGGTCCCCGCGCCTGAATCCGCCAATGGGCACGGGTTATGCATTCAGCCGTCGCCATGGATGACGGTGGTTGGTTCTTGTGGCCAGTCATCCCCATATCCGTTAATTTTTTACTCCGCTATGAAATTTGGAATCCGGTTCAGATTGGTCTCGCTCGCGTTGATCGTGGCGCTGATGGGCGCGTTGATCCTGCTGGCGACCCTGACTTCGCAACGGCAGGCGGCGGAGTTGCGCGACCGGTTCAGCCAGGTGGATTTCGAGAGTTTCAGGATCGCGGACCAATTCCGGGACTCGCTCCGCGAACTCAACAATACGATGCAGCGTTACGGAACCGATCACGATCCGGCGGTCTGGAACGAATTCCTCAAAGCCAGCCACAAACTCGATGGCTGGATTGACGAACAGAAACCCAAATTGACCACGCAACACGAAAAGGATGCGCTGCAACAAATTGATGCCGCTTACGATGACTACATGCTTGTCGCCAGGGATTTGCAGGCGAAGCTGCAGTCACTCGGCCAGCAGAGCGCCACGTTGGCCGACTTCAGTCCCCTCCGCGCGGCGTCGCAGCATCTCTTCGATCTGGGCCAGACGCTGGGCAAAGCCCACTATGATTCGCGCCGTCAGATGCTCGCGCATGCGAATCAAACGCTCACGCGGCTCCGCTGGCTGGTGCTCGGCTCGCTGGGTTTGTTGTTCGTGTTCGGCGTGGCGTTGGCCGGCATGGTTTACCGGGACATGATCGCTCCATTGCGCGTCAAACTGGTGGAAAGCCAGTCCCTGATGGAGCGCCATGAGAAACTGGCCTCCCTGGGGCTGCTCGCGGCCGGCGTGGCCCATGAAATCCGCAATCCCCTGACTGCCATCAAGGGCGCCTTGTTCATCCAGCAAAAAAACTTTCAACCCGGCTCCCCGGAGCACGCCGATACCAAACTCGTGGAACGGGAAATCCTGCGGCTGGAGCGGATCGTGAATGACTTTCTCCATTTCGCGCGGCCGACGGAGCCGAAGCTGGCCACGATTCCGGCGGACCTGGTCTTGTTGGAAACACAGCATTGCCTGGCGGCGCAACTGGCCCAAGCCAACATCCGCCTCGTTTTGGAGTCGTCGGCGCCAATGCGAATCCGGGTGGACCCAGCGCAGATCCAGCAGGTGTTGATCAACCTCGTGCAAAATGCCGCCGACAGCATCGCCCGCGACGGCACTATCACGTTGCGCGCCCGGCGGGAACGGAAACATCTTTCCAGTGGCGAGACGGACGTTGTCATCCTTGAAGTTGCCGACACCGGCAAAGGCATTCCGCCCGAAATCGAAAAACGATTGTTCGATCCGTTTTTCACCACCAAGGAAACCGGCACAGGCTTGGGATTGTCCATCGCGGCGGGCATCGTTCAGAACCACGGCGGCGCGCTCCAATATCAAACGCACGTGCATCATGGCACAACCTTTGGTATCGTGTTGCCTCAGGCAACTGAATGAATGCGGCCGCCAGAATTTTACTGATCGAAGATGATTCCGGAATCACCGACACCCTGCAACGGGTGCTGGCCGCGGAAGGTTATGAGGTGGCCATCGAAAAGCGCGGCGATGACGGCCTGGCCCGCGCCATCAAAGACCCGTTTAATCTTGTCATCACCGACCTGAAGCTGCCGGGTCTGAACGGATTGGAACTCGTCCGTCAACTGCACGCGGCCAAACCCCGTCTGCCCATCATTCTGGTCACCGCGTTTGGCACCACCGAAACCGCCATCGAAGCGATGAAGGTGGGCGCCTATGATTATCTGCTCAAGCCATTCGACATTCCGCAATTGATCGAACTGGTCGGCAGAGCCGCCGACAGCAATCGCCGGATGTCCGAACCGGTCGGTCTGGGCGAAACCGGCCCGAGCCGCGACGCGCTCGTTGGCCGGAGCCAGGCCATGCAGGACATCTACAAGGAAATCGGCCGGGTGGCCTCCAAACCCGTCACCGTGCTCATCCGTGGTGAAACCGGCACGGGCAAGGAACTCATCGCCCGCGCCATTTACCAGCACAGCGGCCGCGCCAACGCGCCGTTCATCGCCATCAACTGCGCGGCGATTCCCGAGACCCTGCTGGAAAGTGAATTGTTCGGCCACGAACGCGGCGCCTTCACCGGCGCGGACGCGAAGCGGATCGGCCGCTTCGAGCAGGCGGATCACGGCACGATTTTTCTGGATGAAATCGGCGATCTGACCCCCGGCACGCAGGCAAAACTTCTGCGCGTGCTGCAGGAGAAAACCCTGCAACGGCTGGGCGGCAAGGAAACCATTGCGGTGGACGTCCGCGTTGTCGCCGCCACCCACCGCGACCTCGAAACCGCCATCCGCGAGAAACAATTTCGCGAAGACCTGTATTACCGTCTCAATGTGGTGGTGATCACCCTGCCGCCATTGCGCAATCGGCGCGAGGATGTCCCCGACCTCGTCCGCTATTTTCTCGGCAGGCACGGCCCGGACCTGGGCAACGCGGGTCCGTCCATTCATCCCGAAGCGGTGGACTTCCTTCAGTCGCAGTCCTGGCCCGGCAACGTGCGCGAACTGGAAAATGTGGTGCGCAAGGCCCTCCTGGCCGCGCAAGGTTATACCATCAACCTCGACCACGTCCGCTCCGCGCTGAGCAAGACTGGCGGGGAGGTGTATTCCGCGATGCGTCCCTTTGGCGAATACGTGGACGAACTGCTCGCCGCGGCGCGCCGCGGGGAAATCACCGACGCCCACGCGCGCGTGCTTGAAACCGCCGAGCGCGAACTCTTCGCGCGCGCCATTCAGCAGGCCCACGGCAATCAGGCCAAAGCGGCCCGGTGGCTCGGCATCTCCCGCATCACCATGAAGGCCAAACTCGTTCAATTCGGCCTCCACCCCGGCCAGGATACCGCCCAAGAACCGTGAGTTCGGTTGATTTCGCGACCCTAAACATCCGGATTTTGTTCAAGAAGGTTCCCACTTTTTTGGGAGACAATCGGGGTGCTGCACCCCGGCAATCCGGCAATAAAACCGGCGGATTTCCTGCGGGATTAAATCGAACTGTTTGATCCGTTTTCTTCAGTCAGGCTGGTTGTGGCATCACAAGACCGCAAGGAGTAACGGATACAAAGTTTCCGTCCGTATCCGGCCAGCAACCAGCCTGAGAACACAATCAAAAGGAAGTTCTCCAGCAGTTTGCGGCAGATGAACTCCTCGCCGGCACCGCAGCCGCAATCGAATTTAACCGCGCAAAACGGGATGGCCATTACCGCTTGAATGGCCAAGGCACGCCGGTATACCATTATGGTGAACGGCACCAGCATCACGATCAGCATCACGGCCGTTCCGCGCACCGCCATCCCCGCCAGCAGCAGCAGTCCGCAATAAATTTCAAACCACGGCAAGCTGGCGGCAATCGAGTTTAACAGCAGGGAACTCTGCACCAGGTCGTATTGCCGCACCAGTTTGAGGAACTCGACCGGATGCAGCGCCTTGTTCAAACCCATATAAAGAAAGACTGCGCCCAACAACCACCTCGCCAGTACGGCCAAAATGTCCGCGGCGATCCGACCCCGGGATGACGGGCTGGTATTCATTTGCTGGCGCTGCGCAGGTTCCCGCTGTTTCGTCCGCCGACTTCGACCGGCAGTCCGTTGGTGATCCAATCCGGAATCCCGCCGGTATAAACAAAAAGTTTCTGGTTCGAAATCCCGACGTCCTTCAGCAAAATGGCGGCGGACTCGCTGTCATCGCAATCGCCGCCGTTGCAATAAACCACAATCTGCTCCGCTGCCTGGCAAACCGGAAGCGCGGTGGGAAAATATTTTTCCGGATAGTAGGGGTCGAATTCAAATGCCCCGGGAATGTGTCCTTCCCGGTAGTGCTGCTGGTCGCGGGCATCAATGAACACGATCTTTCCCTGCTGGAAACGCGGAGCATGGAAAAGCTGCGCCGCCTGGCGGCCATCAACCGATTGCAGTCCCTGCTCCTTGAACCGCATTGCCAGAAGCTGGGCGGGAGAAGGCGTCGGGCCATTTGTGCTCGCAACGTCATGCGCCGCCGGCGCCGGGTGGCTGATGCCGGCGGGAAAATAATTGCGCGTGAGCGCCAGGCCGCGTGGCGAAACCTGGTTGGCGCCAAATGCCAGCACGCTGCCGGCGGCCGCCACAAGCAGGGCCTCCCGAAGGACGGACCGAACCGGCGGCCGGCGTTCCGGCATCATGATTTCAAGCGGCGATTTCACGCTAATCCTCCGGTTAGCGTGAGCCATCCCGCCGCGGGGGACAACCACTTTTTATCGGCCGGTGCCGCTTGAATCGAACATCAACCAATGCTTATTAAACGCACAGCGGACTTTATCATTACTTAATTTAAGAGTTAAACGGATTTATACATCTATAATACAATGTTGTTTTACACTAATAGTTATTATTTCTTATCAACGTAAACTACATTTTTTGTTTTCCTTATGACAATATATGTCAACTAGTTGCCAAGGGATGCGGTGGTGGATCCGGCCCGGCGTGTTAGCCTCAAATCTGAATCGGAAAGCCGTTGGAATGCACGCATGAACGTTTTTGTCACAGGTCTGAGTTACAAAACCGCGCCGGTGGAGGTCCGCGAGAAACTGGCGGTGCGGCCTTCGCTGTTGCCATGCCTCGGTTGCCGGCTCAAAATCAGCGCCGGCCTGGAGGAGGTCGTTTTGCTTTCCACCTGCAATCGCGTTGAAGTTTATGGCACCGCGCCTTGGGTCCTGGGCCGGGTGCATCGCATCTTCCAGCAGCTCTGTCCGGCGGACCTGGACGTGACCCCTTACATTTATGTGAAGGAAGGCGCGGACGCGGTGCGGCATTTGTTTTCAGTGACGAGCGGTCTGGATTCCATGGTCATCGGCGAGACGGAAATCACCGGCCAGGTGAAGCTGGCCTACCAGTCCGCCCAGGCCGCGAAGTTGACGGGCAGGGTTTTGAATCGTGTTTTCCAGACAGCGCTGCAGGTTGCCAAGGAAATCCGGACCCACACGGGCATTGGGCGCGGCGCGACTTCCGTGGGCAGTGTGGCCGTGGAGATGGCCGAAAAGATTTTTGCCGGGAATTTGTCGGACAAGACGGTGATGATATTGGGGGCGGGGAAGATGGGCGAAGCCTGTGTCCGCCACCTGGCCAAGGGCGGCACCCGGTCGGTGCTGGTGGCCAACCGCTCCCTCGAACGCGCCCGGGCGCTGGCGGCGGAGTTCGGCGGCCGCGCCCTGCCCTTTGAAGAACGCCTGGAAGCGATCACCGAGGCGGACATTGTGGTGAGTTCAACCGGCAGCCCGACCACGGTGCTTCACAAACATGAAATCGCCGGAATTCTTGCCGCCCGTTCGAACCGGCCGCTGGTCCTGGTGGACATCGCCGTGCCCCGGGACATTGCCCCGGACGTGGAGGAACTGGACAACGTTTATCTCTATAACATCGATCATCTCGAAGCGATTGTCCGCGAGAATTCGAGGATGCGGGAACAGGAACTTTCCCGGTGCAACAAAATCATCACCCGCCGCACAACAACACTGATGCTGAAATTGAACCCGCCGCCCGTCGTCCCACCGGCCGCCAACGTGGAGTTGGTACCGGACTGGGGTTTGAGCGAGGCGGCGATATGAAGAAACTGCAACTGCAATGACGTTAGACCGACAATCGTAAATCCAGACATCATCACAAACTTATGAAAACATACCATCCCCCATCGAAGACGTTTGCCATTCTAACGGCAGTGGCATTGACGTTTGTCGGCACTGCGGCCACTGTCAACGCGGCGACGCTCTCCTTAAACGGCCAGATTGCTCCGCGTCCCCTGACCCCGGGGGAAATCTCTTCCACTTACGGATATGGGCTGACCAATGCCCAATTCTCCGCCGGCATCGGCACCGTCGCCCTTGGCGAACCGGTCTATCTCGACGCCATGGTGAGCGCCACCATCGCGCCTTCGAGCATCCTGGGCGTTACCTGGTCGATGCCCACCAACACCATGCCAATAGGTTCACATGCCGCGCTCCTCACCAGCCCGTTGGGCACCAATGTGCCGCTCTTCAAGACGGGCGACCGCGTCACGGGCGGGGCCAGTGGGACACCCACACCGTATCTGCAACTGGCGGGCCCGTCGGGTCGGACCTTTTTCCGCCCGGATGTGGTCGGGCAATACACTGTCCTGGCCACCATCACCACGACGGGCAGCAGCGGCGGAACCAACATCGCACCGACCATGACGAATCTGTCCTTCACTGTCACGGCGTCCACTTATTATGGCGTTCAATTGTGTTCGGCCTGCCATAGTGGCGGTGTGGCCAATGCGCCCAACATTTTCTCCACCTACACGAATACGCCCCATGCCACTTTCTTCACCCGGGCCATCAATGGCCAGGTCAGCAGTTACTACAACCAGAGTTGCATCCAGTGCCACACGCTCGGCTACGACACCAACTCGTTCGCCGTCAACGGCGGCTTTGACGACATCGCGGCGGAGTACCACTGGACTTTCCCGACCGTGCTGACCAACAGCAACTGGGCCAACATGCCGGCGGCCTTGCAGAACGTCGCCAACATCCAATGCGAAAATTGTCACGGCCCCGGCAGTCAGCATCCGGTCGGGGGTGGCATACTGGGAAATACCAATTTAATCTCCGTGAGCTACGGCGCGGGGGTTTGCTCGCAATGCCATGACAGCCTGACCGCCGAATACCAAAGCGCGGAATGGAACCATTCGCTCCATGCTTCCTCCGCCCGAGAGACCAGCGCCGCCTGCGTCCGTTGCCATACAGCACCCGGCTTTGTTGGTTGGGCCACGGCCGGCGGCATGAACTCTCAGAACCTGTATCCAACCAATGTCATTTCCGCGAATGCATTTTCCACCAATATTTTAACCACCGCCCCCAACACGACCTACGAGGCCATCACCTGCCAGGCCTGCCACGACCCGCATAATGATTCCAACCCGCACGAATTGCGCATGGGCTATAATGTCACGCTCTCCGATGGCACCGTGGTCACGAACGCCGGCGCCGGCGGTTTCTGCATGGAATGTCATAACAACCGCAACGGCTCTTACACCAATATGATGGCGAAATATCCATTGAATCAACCCAACTGGGCCGGCGGCGAAGCTTTCGGCCCGCATGACAGCCCGCAAGGCGACCTGCTCGAAGGCGTAAATGCCGAGACCTACGGACAGGCGATTCCCAGCTCACCGCACGCCAATGTGGTGGCCGACACCTGCGCCGGTTGCCACATGCAACCGGTGGCGGCCACGGTTGTGGTCAACGGCGTGACCAATGCCAATCCGGCTTACACCCTGGCCGGCGGTCATACCTTCAAGATGAGTTACACGAACAGCCTGGGGGTAAAAGTCCCGGTAGCTAATGTCTGTGCCCAGTGTCACGGTGCCGTCACCAACTTCGATTTCCCGGTTGCCGATTACAATGGTGACGGCGTCATCGAAGGCTGCCAGACGGAGGTTCAGCACTTGCTCGACAAACTGTCCACGTTGCTGCCGCCTTCGACTTATCAGGCGGATGCCACCAAGTATGTTGCCGACGGTCTGGTCAAGTCGGCGTCGTCCTTCCGAACGGTCCCGACCAACTGGCCGACGAAATTCCTGAAAGCAGTTTACAACTTTGAGTTCGTCGCCAATGACGGCAGCCTCGGCATTCATAACATGGCCTATACGGTCGGTCTGCTCAAGGCCTCCATCGCCGACCTGACGGGTGACGCCAACAATGACGGCCTGCCCGATGCGTGGCAGATCGATAACTTCGGCTCGGTCACCAATCCCGCCGCCGCGCCCAACGCCATCAACAACAGCGCCGGCGTTCCGAACTGGATGATGTATGCCTTGGGTCTCAATCCGACCGCCGGCTTCACGGTTGACGGCAGCGGTGTGATCTATTTCGATGGCAATAACATCGTCAACGGCACGACCAATGCCATCGCCATCTACACAGCAGCGGAAGTGGTCTTCAACACGAAGGAGGGCACCTCCTACCAGATTCAGGGCATTACCAGCCTCACCGGCGGCTGGCAAAACATCAGCACCAACATCCCCGGCACCGGCGGTTCCATCAGTTACCTGACCCCGACCCGGAACAACTTGCAGATGTTCTTCCGCGTTGTCCACACTCCGTAATCGGATAGAATCATTTGACCACCCCCTTCCCGGCAACGGGAAGGGGGTTTTTGTTGGTCCCTGAAGCTGGAAAACCATCAACCCCGGGTTGCACCGTCTTGTCGCGCCGTAATTCAATGAAGGCGGAAGTGAAACAAAGACGCGTTGCCGCGCCGACCGGATCTCAACCCTGTAGATGAGCGCGGCCCGACGGGTCTTTACGCCTTCATCTGATGATTTTGACAAAGCCCGTCAATTTCCTCCCGGTATAGAAGTTTATCCATTTGCCGCTCGCGTCCAGATAGGCCAGGCACCGGTAACCCTTGCATTGAACCCATACCAGGTCCTTGAAAATCGGAACCAAGCCGCTGGTTTGGTTATTTTTCCTGTTCAAATGGTCGCTGTTTTTCATCAAAAGTAATCAATTGATAGGATGTACGCCTGGTCTCATTTAAAAGCAACACACAATTATTTCCACCCCGCTCCCACATTCGACTTTCCGCTTTTGCCAGTTGCTCAAACAACAAATATTTGGTCGGGACGAACAGAATTTTCAAGTTGAATTTAAACGCTGAACCGATTCGTCTCAACCCCTGGCCGCGCCGCCGGGAGGGGTGAAATGATTCCGGTTGAAGAATCGCCGGATTCGACTATTATATATTCGAATGAGATTGTTAATCTTTCTACTTATTGTCATAGTCGTCAGTCTGGTCCTGGCCGGATTGCTGGCGGCGGTTCCGGCCCGCGGGGCAGTTAATGTCACCGAACACCATAATCACGATTCGCGGGATGGCCTCTACATTGATCCGGCGTTCACGTCGGCCGCCGCCGCCAGCCTGAAGCGCGACACGAATTTCAACGGCGCCATCAACGGCAACATTTATGCCCAGCCGCTCTACATCGAGGGCGGGCCGGGCGGGCGGGCCATGATCATTGCCGTCACCGAGTCCAACAATGTTTACGCGCTCGACGCGGCCAGCGGCAGCGTCATCTGGCAGCGGAACGTGGGCGCGCCCGTGCCGTTGTCCAGCCTTCCGTGCGGCGACATCAACCCGCTCGGCATCACCGGCACCCCCGTGGTGGATCTCCCCTCGCGCACGTTGTTTTTTGATGCGATGACCACACCCAACGGCGGCACCACCATGAAACATCTCATCTATGCCTTGAACGTGGATACCGGCACCATCAACAGCGGCTGGCCGGTGGACGTGAATGCCACCGCCAAATCCGGAAGCACAATCTTTACCTCAGAAACCCAGAACGAACGCGGCGCACTGGCGATAGTGGGCACAAATGTCTATGTGCCGTATGGCGGCCATTACGGTGATTGCGGAACTTATTACGGCTGGCTGGTCGGCGTGCCGTTGATCCAGCCCACCAACGTCATGGCTTGGGCCACGCCGGCAACCGGTGGTGGCGCATGGTCTGTTGGCGGTGTCGCCAGCGACGGCACCAACCCGTTCATCGCCACCGGCAACACGTTCGGTGCCAGCACGTGGAGTGGCGGCGAGGCCATCATCCGGTTCCAGCCCGGACCGGTTTTCAGCGGCCAGACGAACGATTATTGGGCGCCCACCAACTGGGTTACGCTCGACGACAACGACACCGACCTCGGCGGTTCGGGCGCATTGCTTGTGGACGTTCCGGGAGCCACGCCCTCGAAACTGGTGGTTTCGTTGGGCAAAGACGGCAATGCGTATCTGCTCAATCGCACGAACCTTGGCGGGGTGAGCGTACCGGTGGCCAAGGCGCATATCTCCAGCAGCACCATCATCCAGGCGGCGGCCACCTATCAAACCACCTTGGGCACCTATGTCGTGTGTTGCGGCGACAGCACCAACCTCATCGCCTTCCGCATCAATCCCACCAGCCCGCCCACCATCACCGGCGTCTGGACCAACCGCGAATATGGCCGGGGCTCGCCCTTTGTCACCTCCACCGACGGCACCAACAACGTGGTCGTCTGGGGCATCGGTTCCGAAGGCGACCAGCGATTGCATGGTTTCAACGGCGACACCGGCGCGGCGGTTTACAGCGGCGGCGGCGCGAACGAGTTGATGGCGGGTACCCGGCGGTTCAACACGGCCATCGCAGCCCGCGGACGCATCTACGTGGCCAACGACAACAAGGTTTATGCCTTCACGGTGCCGGTGTCGCCGATCGTCCTCACCAATCTCGCCTTGTTGCCGGGTGGCGCGTTTCAATTCGGCTTCACCAACGTGCCGGGCATGAGCTTCACCGCCTACGGCACCACGAACCTGTTGCTGCCTTTTGCCGGCTGGACCGGGCTCGGCAGCGTCACGGAAATTTCGTCCGGCCAGTTCCAGTTCACCGATCTGTCCGGGGCGGCCAACGAGGAGCGCTTCTATCGTGTAACCTCGCCCTGATCCGGAACGACGCATCGGGCAGGAAATTATTTAGCGGCGGGGGCCGCAGCTTTCATCTGCTCAAAAGTGGAAATCTCGGACTGCAACTGCGCGGCAATGGCCTTGGTTTTTTCCGCCTGGTCCAGCTGGACCTGTTGGAGACGTTTCATCGCCGCCTGCTGTTCCGCCTCGGACCGCCCGGACGCCTCGGCGACCTGCTGTTGCGCGGCGTGAATCTGCTTCTCCATCTCGGCGCCGGCTTCGGCGAATTTGTTCACGGCGGCCGCGCGCAATATACCGATTCCGTCCTCCAGCGAGGTGCCTTTGAGATTGGGAATCAGCTGGATGATTTCATTGGTCACTTCAGGGGAAACCGGGGCGCTGACCGGGACGACGGAGGCTGCCGGCGTTGCTGTCACGTGGAGAATCGCACGGGCCAGGTCAAACTCCAGCGCCGGCTCCCATTCCGGCTGGATTTGGGGCAAAGATTCCTTCAGCCCTCCGCTGACCACGGTGAGCCCCAGAAAACAGGCCGCGCCCTTGTCGAGGTTGAACGGTTTTATGCCATCGGCCGAAGCGGCGTCGGCATCGGACAATGAATTGTAGCTGATAACCGATATTTTTCCGCCGGCGACTTTCTGGAATTCGGCCAGCAATTGATTTACCCGCCCGGAAAAAGCGAACGTGGCTGCGGACACGCTGGCGGGATCCAACAAAGTGTAGTAACGGATTTCAACCGGGGAGTGGAGATTCTCCAAAACGGCTTTGGTGCTGTCAGACAGAACGACGCCGCCGATCCCGCCAATCATTCCGATGGTGCCGTGCCCCCTCCCGTACCGGCAATACCAGAAAGCGCCGGCAGCCAGGCCGAGAAAAACCAGGACCAGCACCAAAATGCTGGTGCGAGCCCGAACCAATCCCGCCGGCCGTTTAAACAATGTTTGTCTCATCAAACACATCTTCCTGCTTGTCGAACACCGGTTTTAAAGGTGCCGCGTTCCAACCGGATAAGCGAGAAAAAATGAATCCGGCCGGGCGGGCCGGGACAAAACCACCGGCACGGCAAATGGTCGGGACGGCGGCCGGACACTTTTTGTTTTGCGCAGGGCAAACAAAGGTGAAAATCCGGCAATATTAGGATAGCCTCTTCTTTTCTATAGTGTAACTTTTCAACCAAACGGGTTTGGCAACCGGAGCCGGTCGCCCAACATTCTGGTGTTGCGCAGGTTCAGCCGGTCGTCCAGTTTGCCGCCCGATGGATATCCGTTTGGTCATCCGAAACCGACAGCGGATGGCTTGGAATGGCAATTTTCAGGATGAACAATTCGCTGCTTATGAACGGCAACAACGCATTGCTGGCTGATCGAGTGACCGTTTTTATTTTGGCCGCAGTGGGTTTTCTTCTGGGCGGCTCCTTCGCAAATGCGCAGACCGTCCAACATCTGAGCAACACCCGGCCGGGAGGAATGCCCGGACTGCCGGTCATGGGCGGCGTTGAACTGCTGACCAATGGCGTGCAGGTCACTTGGGATGGTCCATCCGGTTATTATCAGGTCTATCAGAAAAGCAACAACCTGCTGGCCCCGTGGGTGGCGCTGGGCAAGGCCACCAACCTGGTCCGCTACGCCGTCGTCACGAAGCTCTACAGCAACGCTTTTTTCCGGGTTTCCGGTCCGTCGTCTCAATACATCGGAGCCCAGGCCTGCGCCGGGTGCCATGATAACATTCGAGCCACGGAGTTGAAGACCCCGCATGCGGGCGCGTTCACCAACACCTATTTTGTCGCAGCCGGCGGACAGACCAACAGTTCTTGTCTGCCGTGCCACACCGTGGGTTATGGGTTGCCGACCGGATTCGTCAGCCAGTCTAAAACCCCGCAACTGGCGGGCGTGCAATGCGAGAACTGCCATGGCCCGGCCGGCAATCACCAAGCCAACCAGGATGATCTCACCGTTGTCCCGCGGGTTGAGATTGCCGCCACCGTTTGCGGCGGCTGCCACACCGGCCCCATGAATCCCACCTACGAGGATTGGACCGCCAGCGGTCATGCCGCCGTGGTGCCGGATGCGCTGCAAACCATGAGCGCATCCACCAATAACATCAGCAGTTGTGGCCGCTGCCATTCCGGCTCCGTCCGGCTCGCCTTGATCAATGGACAAAATCCCATCGCACTGACGAACGACCTGAACGTCGCCATCACCTGCGCGGTTTGCCACGACCCGCATTCCACCAATGCCAACCCGGCCCAGGTCCGCAATCCCCTCCACTCGACCAACTATTTTTCCCTCAGCACCTCGGACGTATTCACGAACGTGTACGCGGCAAACACAAACATCAATATTTGCGGCCAATGCCACAACAGCCGCGGCGCCGCGTGGACGGACACTTCCCGCGCGCCGCATCGTTCGCCACAATATAACTTCCTGCTCGGCTCCGTCGGTCTGTTGTGGAACGGCGTGACGAACGTCCCGGCCACCTTCAATCCGGGCACGCACGCGGGCCTGCCGGCTTCCGCCCAAAACTCGTTTTCCGGCGCGTTTTACCTGACCAATCAATGCGTATCCTGCCACATGCAACCGGACGCCCCGCCCGCCACCACCCAAAGCCACACGTTTGAGGTGGTTTCCCACAACGTCTGCCTGAACTGCCATTCAACCGATCCCGGATCAGAGGGACCGGGCATCTCCAACGAGGTCACCACGGTGCTGGTCCTGTTGAAAAACTGGGCCGCCACCAAGGGCGCCGCTTTGCAGACCAACGATGTGGTGGCCTGGGAATACACCACCCCCGGCGGTTTGATCCTGCAGACCAACTCGCTGGGATATGCGACCGGTTGGACCCTGTCGGACCAGGTGAATTTCACCGGGCCGAACGCCGCCGGCCAGGCCCTGATCCCGGACAACATCAAAAAGGCGCGGTTCAATTTATATCTCGTCGTCAATGACGGCAGTCTCGGCACGCACAACTGGTTCTTTGCCCTCGATTTGTTGTTCTCGGCTGAATCCATGATCAACCAGGAATTGTCCCCATGAACGGCCAGGCACGACAATGGCGCGCTTTCCGAATATGCGTGAAATGACCGACAATTAAAATCCGCATGAAAAAAATTTCATTCCTCAAACCGCTGCCGCCGCGCGGACGGAACCTGGCGCTCGCTTCCGGCGCCGCCGCGCTGCTGCTGGCGGCCATTTCCTGTAGCACCGTCAACCACCAGGTGGTTGATCTTCCCGATGTGCCGGGAGCCAAGTACATCGGCTCCTCGGAATGCGAGCAGTGCCATGAGGAAATTTACCGGGGCTTCCGGACCGCCGACCACTCGCGTCTGATTGCCGCCGGGACCAATGCGGTCAACGCCGGGTGCGAATCCTGCCATGGACCTTGCAGCCTGCACTCGGACTCGGGCGGAGAAACCTTGCCGCCTTACAGCTTCACCGCTGGCCGCCCCCAGCCGGCCAGCCTGTCCACGCTGGCCGGCGTGCCGCCGGCCCGGGCAACGGAAACCGTTTGCTACCAGTGTCACAATGATGTTCGCGGCCAGTTTCAACTGCCCAGCCATCATCCCGTGCCCGAGGGCAGGATGAAATGCACGGACTGCCATTCACCGCACAAGGGAAGTGTGAGTGCCGGCGGGGGCACCGCCCTGCTCTCCCAAAATGAAAACTGTCTTAAATGCCACCCGGCCCAGCGCGGGCCGTATGTGTTTGAACACGAGGCGTTGCAGGAAGGATGCACCGTCTGCCATACCGCCCATGGCAGCATCAACGCCAAGATGCTGACCGTGCGCGATTCCAACCTCTGCCTCAAATGCCACTTCCAGCAGCAGGGCCAGGGCGGAACCATCCTCATCGGTGGACAGGATCACACCACGCGGCTGCAACAGGGCACCTGCTGGACGGCCGGATGCCACGAAGCCGTCCATGGCTCGCGCGTCAACCCTTCGCTCAGATTCTAGAACGCAACCCGAATGCCGATGAAAAAGAAAGCCCCATCCCAAGAACAACCCGACCAGGCCGTCCGGCGGGCGTGGTATCGCCGTTGTATCATGGTTGGAGCGATGCTGCTGTCGTGCGGTGCGACTGCCCGGGCCGGTGATACGAATGCCCCGGCGATGACGCCCGAGCAAATGTTCGAGGGCGGCGATAAAACTTACAACAATTGGGTCGAACTGGGCATGGGCGGCCTGATCACGTCAGGGGCCCAGGCCCAGCAACAGTATCAGTTGAGCAACGACCCCTTCGGCGGCATCAGCGACCTGCACCTGCAAAAAGATGTCGCCAAAAACACCACGCTCACCCTGGACGGACACTCGCTGTTCGACCAGCACGACTACAAATTCATCCTCGGTTTGCAGCGCGACGACTTCGGATACGTCAAGTTCAACATCACTGACTTTCGCACATGGTACAACGGCGCCGGCGGCTATTTACCCGCCCCCTTCAGCCAGCAATATCAACTCTCGAATGATGCGTTGTCCCTGGATCGCGGCACCCTTTCCTTTGAAGCGGGATTGACCCCGAAGGATCTGCCCAAGGTCGTTTTTAAATATACGCACAGCTACCGCGACGGCGACAAGAGCTCCACCATCTGGGGGCCGGTGCATCCTGATCCCCTGAATGCGCCGACCACGGTGCGCGGCGTATATCCATCCATCTACAACATCAATGAAAAGGTGGACAGCTACGCGCTGGATGTGACCCATCACATCAAAACCACGGACTTTGGCGCCGGTGTGCGCTACGAAACCGCCAGCCTGGCCGACACGCGGCTGGAGACGTTCTACCAGGGCGAGCCGGTGCAACAGGACGTTACGGACAAGCAGGGAACCTCGTACGACATGCTCAATGCGCATGCCTTCAGCGAGACCTGGCTCAAAAAGGATCTATTATTCTCCACTGGTTATTCGTTTGCCAATCTGAATGATGGCTTTTCCGGCAGCCGCATCTACGGCGATGACTTCGGCGTGGCCTACAGCCCCAACCCGGCCAACGGCCTGGGCTACACCAGCCTCAACGGCGGCGCTCATGAGCAGACGCATGTGGGGAACGTGAACCTGATGGCCACCCCCTTGAGCAACGTGACCATCGTGCCGTCATTGCGGGTGGAGTCGGACACCTGGGATGCCAATTCCAGCGGCATCGGGACGTCCGGCACCGACACCGCGCCGTTCAGCGGCAACGGCAACGGAGAGAAGCTGGACGTGCGGGAACGTCTTGATGCGCGTTACACCGGCGTGACCAACTGGGTGTTTTCCTGCAGCGGCGAATGGACGGAAGGCAGCGGCAATCTGTATCAGACGAACGGCCTCAGCCAATATACCATCAACGGATTCGGACCGCCCCCCGTCCTGAGCCTGACGGATGAAACACGCTGGTTCCAGAAATATTCCTTCAACGCCAGATGGTATCCCCTCCGCCGCGTTACCATTGACGCCGGGTATTATTTCAAACGGAACGAATACGACTACAATATCGTCCATGACAGCACGCCGAACATTCTGTCCACCGGCAATGTTTATCCGGCCTACCTGGTCATGCAGAATTTCCAGACGCAGGACGGCAACGTGCGCCTGACACTCCGGCCCCTGCAAAACGTCACGCTGGTCAGCCGCTATGAATATCAATACTCCACCATCAACACCGAGCCGGATTCGGCTTCCGGGCTGGGGGATGTCCAGTCTTCGACGATGACGAGCCAGATCTTCGCGCAGAACGCCAGTTGGTCCCCGTGGAGCCGGTTATGTCTGCAGGCCGGGTTTAATTACGTCGTCAGCGAAACCACCACCCCGGCCTCCGCCATCACCCAGGCTGAGCTCAATTCGCAGAACAACTATTGGACGGTGACGTTCGATTCCTCGGTGGTGGTGGACGACAAGACCGATCTCAACCTCGGCTTTGTTTATTATCAGGCGGACAATTACAACAACAACTCCAGCGTCGGCCTGCCGCTCGGCGCCGGTGCCGATGAACAAACCCTGACTGCCTCCCTCACCCGGCGAATCACCCAAAACCTGCGCCTCAACCTGAAATACGCCTACACCCATTACAACGACTGGGCTTCCGGAGGAAACAACAACTACACCGCCCAAATGGTTTACTCCAGCCTGCAATACCGTTTCTAACCGGCTTCCAGAACCGGAGCGAGGCTGTGTGCGAGGGTACGAACCGGTGATTGCACCGCCGCCAATTCGGCCACCAATTTCCTACGTTACAAAAGACTTTCAACGGTTGTCACCTGACACCTGATCTGGTTTCTCCAGGAGGATTTTTGGCGCAGGACCCAGAGGCCGATGCTGGCCAGCAGGGCGAGATAAACAGGGGAACATCGAACATCCAATCCCGCAATGCGGGACTAAACATCGAATCAAAGGGGGGCTGGGCTGCGTTAAGGACTGCCGGTTGACAGGCGGAAAAATTCCGCGCGGCCGACGGGTTGTCCGATGGTTTGGTGAAAATTCGCGGCGTTGGTGGCCGGCGGGGCGCAACCGGTAATCCGATCAGTGGATTTGGAGCTGCTTCTGATATCGCGGAGTCAAGAGGATGAAACGCCCGCCTTGTGCCACGGCCCCTGACATGTGGCGGTCAGCGATGACCCCGTTATGGGTTGAGTGTCGGGCCTTTTCAACAGCCAGCTAAGGTTCAATCGGCGTGCCGTTGGTGTAATAATGCAAATGAAGTGAGGCGTTCAGCAGCCCCTGCCAAGGCGATGTAATGGCGATCTGGTAGGTTTGGCCGGCTTGTGCGTTCCAGAAAAAGTAAACTCCTTTGGATGCCACGAGTGTAAGGTTCGTCAGCGAATCGCCCGTGTAAGCGTACCCTTGGACGGCGCTTAACTGAACTCCGCTGACCATCGCCGTCCCATTATACGGCGCGGTCCAGGTCCACCACAGCGAGCTGAATCCGTCATCGGGTTCTCCCGGCTCGATGGACGCCCCGAGGCTCGAGTAATTGAAGTAGGCGGCATCGCCCGTCAGCTCGATCCGATTTGCAAAATCATCGTTGGGCTGCGCTGGTTCGAATGAGAGCTGGACAGCAAAATCACCCAAATCACCAACCGGCCAATTGGTGGAGTTGTTATCCACCGCGATATAGTAGGTTGTCCCGCCCCAAACGGGGATGTAAGCCGGATAATTCAATCCATTGGTGGACACACCGGTGAGGCTTGTCACGTCGTCGCCGGTGTACACCGCCACCAGGAGTGGACTGAGTCTGCCGCCGTCAGTATAAATAATCGGAGAATTGGTGTCCTCCAAGATCAGGGTTCCGTTCATCGGAGCCGTCCACGCAAACCAGACAGTGTGTCCGCCGGCTCCAGACGGAACGGGTTCTCCGGGTTCAGTAGTGGCAGCCCGGTTATTCCCGGTCAGAGCCGTGTTCGTTCCCGAGAGCACAGTAGCCGATGCGAAGTTGTCGTTTGCAGGGGCTCCGTAATACGTCAACGAGAGGCTGCCAACGTCAAAAACCGCGATT
>JBEKSU010000046.1:0-18084 GCA_049516755.1 Verrucomicrobiota bacterium
CAATGACGAAGGCTGGGCCACGATTTTCGCCGAGTGGCTCAAGGGCAGCCGGCTGAACGCCAAGGACGGTCTGCTCATTTTTTCCGTTGGCGGCGGCAACCTGGAGAAAAACGTCAGCCCCAACCTGGTCAGTGCCATTCAACTCGCAAAGAAGGTCGGCGCCTCGGTGGTCGGCGTCGTGGGCCGTGACGGCGGTTACACAGCGAAGGAAGCGACGGCGTGCGTCATCGTGCCGACGGTCAACCCGGCCCACGTTACACCGCACAGCGAAGCGTTTCAGGCGGTCATCTGGCATTTGTTCGTGTCGCACCCGAAGTTAAAAGTCGGCCAGACCAAATGGGAGGGGATTAAATGACTAAGCCCAAAATCCTAATGACTAAATAATCCCCAAATCCGAATGGGCACCGACAGTCAAAATCCGCGAGACGGGCAGGCTTTCGATTTGGAGGAACGAACAGCGCAGTTCGGTGAAGCGGTGATTCATTTTGCGCGAGCGGTCGCGAAAAATCCCGTCACCATGCCGCTTATCAGCCAATTGGTGTGTGCGGGAACGAGCGTAGGCGCAAATTATTGCGAGGCGGATGACGCGGTCTCCAAAAAGGATTTCAAGAACAAGATTGGCACTTGCCGCAAAGAAGCCCGCGAAACCAAACTATGGCTGCGAATGATTGCCGCCGCCGAACCAGAATCGAAGGGCGCAGCCCGCAAACTCTGGCAGGAAGCGAAGGAGTTGCACCTCATCTTTGCCGCCATTTGGAGGAAGTCATGAAACCGTGCGCCGCCCATTGGTTATTTGGGCTTCGTCATTCTTTCGTCATTATGGTTTAGTCATTAGTCATTCATGCGCATCGTGCCCGATAATCCCAAAACTCAGAGCCTTGCCCGCGCGGTTTTTCTCGACCGCGACGGCGTCATCAACCGCGCCTTGGAACGCGAGAGCAAACCGTATCCGCCCCGGAACCTGGACGAATTTGAAATTCTTCCCGAGGTTCCGGCCGCCTGCGCGAAACTCAAGGCGGCGGGTTTCCTGCTGGTGGTGGTGACCAACCAGCCGGACGTGGGCCGCGGGACCCTCAAGCAGGAAATCATCGAAGCCATCCACGCCGGCATGTGCCGGCAACTGCCCATCGACCGCGTGGAAGTGTGTTATCATCCGGGCCAGGGCGCGTCTGATTGCGATTGTCGCAAGCCCAAGCCGGGCATGTTGTTGCGGGCGGCGAAGGCGCTGGGCATCGACCTCGCACAAAGCTGGATGGTCGGTGACCGCTGGCGGGACATCGACTGCGGCCACGCGGCCGGCTGCCGGACGATTTTCATCGATCGCGGCTACGCGGAGGAACTCCGGCAAAAACCTCATTTTTCGGCTGGCAATCTGGCCGGGGCGACCGACATTATCTTGCGTGAATCGAAGAATCACTGAAATTCACCGATGGATTTAAATCATGAATGCGCTAAAAGATCTGAAGGTAAAATTGTTCGCCGACGGCGCGGACAAGGCGGGCATGCTGCAACTGAACGCGAATCCGCTCATCCAGGGCATGACCACCAACCCCACGCTCATGCGCAAGGCGGGCATCCATGATTATGAGCCGTTTGCCCGCGACATTCTCCAGCACATCACGGAGAAACCGATTTCGTTCGAGGTGTTTTCCGATGAATTTCCCGAAATGCGCCGGCAGGCCATGAAAATCAAAGATTGGGGCAAAAACGTCTATGTCAAAATCCCCATTACCAACACGCGTGCCGAATCTTCCCTGCCGCTCGTTCGCGAACTGGCCTATGAAGGTGTGAAGCTTAACATCACTGCGATCCTGACTTTGGAGCAGGTCGCCGGAGTTGCCCGGGCGCTGAACCCCAAGGTGCCGTCCGTGGTGTCCGTGTTCGCCGGCCGCATTGCGGACACCGGCGTTGACCCGATGCCGCAAATGCGCGAGAGCAAAAAAATCCTGGCCGGCCTGCCCCAGGCGGAATTGCTCTGGGCCAGCGTCCGCGAAGTGCTGAATATTTTCCAGGCGGACGCCTGCGGCTGCGGCATCGTGACCGTGCCGCACGAAATTCTGGCCAAGGCCATGAAGATGACCGGAATGGACTTGAAAGCATTGTCGCTGGACACGGTCAAATTATTCGCCGTTGATGCGAAGGCAGCGAGCTTCAAGCTCTAAGCGGGCGCGGGTCAGTTCCGGTCCAGGGCCTCGGTGATGGCTGCGAAGACGTCATCCACCTTCACCGCTTCCATGATTTTGCGGAGTTCTGCCTCCGAACCGCGGATATCCTTGCCATCGTAACGGTAGTAATCAAGGTTCCGGCCATGCACCGCCGGATTCTTGACCAGACGATACGGGCGGCCATAGGGTTCCAGCGTCGGGCCGAACGTCATGGCTTCGATGAGCACCTGCTTCGGCACCTTCATGGCTGCGGCGAAGTGCATCATCACGTTGTCCACGCTCAAGAACACCTCGCAATGTTTCATCAACGCGGCCGCCTCGCGGATGCTGCGCGTCTCCGGAATCAGCAGGTTCGGGTGAGCCGCCTCGGCCGCAATGTGCGCATTTTCTTCCCGCTCCCCGGGACCGCCGAAGAGCAGCACCGTCACATCCGGCCGCCCCGTGGTGAGCCTCCGGATCAACGCGATGTAATTCTCCACCGGCCAGCGTTTCATCCGCAGGTTCTTCGTTTTGCCCGAGCCCGCGTGAATGCCCACGACCCGGCGCGAGGCGAGCCGGTTCTGGTCGGCTATATTTTTTGCCGTGGCAATTTCCTCCGGGGTCAGAAACAGCTCAAACTCGTGCCGCGCCAGCTTCGGCTCTTTGCCGAGCAGCGACAACAGCTTGAGATTGTTGTCCGCCGAATGGATGGCGTAGTCCTGCGCCAGTTGGTGCGTGATCAGAAACTGGTCCAGGAACGTGGAATTGTCGTAGCCGTGGCTGAGGCGCCGGGTGGCGCCGATGATGCGGGCGACCACGCGATATTCGGCCTTGCTCTGGGGATGCGCGTTGATGGAAACGTCGTAACGCTCCCGGCGCAGGCCGGCCAGGAATTTCAGAAACGCCGGCGCGCCGACCTCGGAGAAATCACACTGATGCACCCGGCTCAGATGCGGGTTGCCCGCCAGCAAATCCTTTGCGGCGGCCCACCGCACCAGCACATCAATCATGGCCTCCGGAAAAATTGCGCGCAGCTCGTGGATCAGCGGCGTGGCGATCAGCGTGTCGCCGATGCCCGCCATGGAAATGACCAGAATTTTCACAGCCGTGAAATCTTTTCCAGCAATGCCGTCGTGGATTTGCCCGGCACAAACGGAAGGATCACAATTTTCCCGCCCGCCGACTCCACCGCGCGCCGTTCGTCCTGGTTCAACGTGTCCAGGGTGTAATCGCCGCCCTTGACGTAAATATCCGGCTTTGCCGCCGACAGAAATTTTGTCGCCTCTTTTTCGGTAAAAATGCAGACCCCGTCCACGCTCGCCAGCGCGGCGAGCACGGCGGCGCGGTCGGCCTCGGCATTCACCGGCCGGCCCGGGCCTTTCAACTGCCGCGTGGCGTCATCGCCGTTGACGCCGACCAGCAGCGCATCGCCAAAATTGCGCGCCGATTCGAGATAGGTCACGTGGCCCAGGTGGAGGATGTCGAAACAGCCGTTGGTGACGACGAGTTTTTTGCCGGCCTGGCGAATGCTTTCCCGCCACGCCGGCAATTTGTCCCACGCAATGATTTTCTCGCGGAAGTTCACAGGGCTATTTTGCCCGCGCCGCGCCACTTGGCAATAATTTAGACTCGTTCAGTAATCTCCAAACCCGCAGCGCTTCCGTCACGCCCCATGCCTGCGCGTCACAGCCGCGTTGAGTGTGGGGCGCGTCGCCATCCAGAATTTCCGGAATTTGCCCGAGGCAGCCTTCGTTCATCAATTGGTTCATGCTGCCCAGATACGCTTTTGCCGTGGTGACCGCCTCCGGTGAAAAATCCCACGCGCGGGCCAACGCCTCGCAAAATGTCGGGAAGGTCCACGTCCAGGCCGTGCCGTTGTGATACGCCGGCTTGCGTTGCGTATCCTCGTCGCCTTCGTAACGCGGCCAGTAAGGTTCGCCCGGATTGTTTAACAATTTACCATCGCGATAAATCGGCAGCGGGACCGAAACCGGCAATGGCGCGAGCGACCGCAAGGCTCCAGGCACCACCAGATATTTTTGTGCCGCCGCAACGCAACGTTTCGCATGTTCACCCGTCACCAGGCCGAGGCTGACGGCGAACAGATAATTGCCGCGCAGCGCGTCGTCCACCGTCGCCTTGGCGGCGGATTGACCGCTTTTTGCGATCAACAAATCGGCGTAATAACCGCGTTCCTCGAGCCAATAAAGTTTTTCCAGTGAGGCGATTGCGCGCCCGGCAAGGTCGCTCCACTTTTTGCGTTCAGCGTGCCCGCTGATTTTTTCGAGCTGATGCAGGAGGCGGATCCACAAAACCTGGATTTCAACCGGATAGCCTTCGCGGGGCGTGCCGGCGGGAAAGTTCGTGTCCATCCAGGTGAAATGGGCCGGACTCCAGATCAGCGCGGAATCGGCGTCCATGCGGATGCCGTTCGGCGTGCCCTTCGCGTAATTTGTTGCGATGCTCGCCAGCACATCGCGGATGGTGCGCCCATTTTCGTCCACCAATGCGGAATAAAAATCGTCGGTGGGGGCGGCGCCGTGTCGGCGCCCTATTTTTTCCGATGAAGTCAGGGACGGCGGCACGCCGTCCATCCCGGGACGGGCAAATTCCTCGCACGCGACGGCGAACCACAGCGGCGCATCGGACGTGTCACGATTGGATGCGTTTTCGCCGTTAATCAAATTCGGCAACGTGCCGTCCTTTTCAAATTTTGCAAACGTGAGCAATATCTGTTTCACCTCGTCATTCATGCCGCCGGCAAGCAAACCGCGGCAGGCAATGAAGGTATCGCGCCCCCAATCGAGAAACCACGGATAGCCGGCAATGACCGTTTTGCCCTGGTCGCGCCGGACGACGAATTGCTTCGCGGCGTGGAGGAGCCGATTTTCCAGCGTGCCGCCGGCATCCTGCCGGCGGTTCTGACTTGGATCTTCCGGCAGGATGCCGGAAGCACGTTCTGCGTCGGCTGTTACAACCAGCGTAACACTCGCGCCCTGGGGCAGCGGTAATTCAAACCAGCCGGGGCTGTAGGCATCGCCGCTGCCGGTCTGGCCGCGGCTTTGCTCAACGGGATGCGGAATGTTTTCGCACCATTCGGGTTGCGGATGATATTCGCCGCTGTTCGCAAACACGCGGAGTTGACGATCGGAAGCCGGCGTAAATGCGAAGCCACCATATTTCGATTCTGTAGCAGCCGACGTAAGGAGGCTCTGACTGGTCTCGGGTTTTGAAGAATGAGCCTCCTCACGTCGGCTGCCACGATCAGAAGGGAGGTTGTGGCAATGTGTCGAAAAATGGTGGTCTGCGCCGCCGTTGCGTTTCGTTTCCCAATGAAAATTCCGGTCTTCGATGTCAAAACGAACGGTCAGCCGCACGTCGGCTTCGGCGGGCAATTGTTTGCCGCACGCGCGCTCGGCCGTCGGCCGGGAAAAATGAAAGACCGTTGTATTTTTTCCTTCAATCATTTCGGCTCGCAACTCGATTTCAACCGTCCGCCCGTCGCCGGCATTGGCGACAAACCGCCAGACGGCCGGCGGACCGGCGGCAAACGACGCGAGATTTTTCACGTTGAGCGGTGAAAGGAAGCCGTTGGCATTGACCCAGGTCCGGAGGCGTTTGACCAAAACCTGACGGTCCACCGGGACGCGGGAATTCAGGTTGGCGCCGAGCACGCAGTCGTACTTGGAATTCACCCGGCCCAGGTCCACGCAGATCCGCGCCATGCCGCCGATGCCGTTGGTCAACAGGACAAGATCGCCGGATTGCGGATTGCGGATTGCGGATTGCGGATTGGCCGGTAAAAAGCGGACCGCAGCGGAGATGCACGGCGAAGCTGTCGCATGGCGTTCCAAAATCAATTCGGCGTCAAACGAACATGATGCCGGCATCTTGCCGGTAAAAGCTGTTTGATCTTCCGGCAGGATGCCGGAAGCACGCTGCGGTGGAAAACAGGCGATCTGACCGTCGCCCGCGGCGATGGATTGGACGTGAATCGCGTGCCCGTTTTCATTCTGCGTTTGCAGGGTGGCCCGGAAGGGGGCGGTGTCCTGGATGAGCAGCCAATGGCCGGGCGGGACTGGCGTCACCCGCCGGCGGTCGAGCAAATTCCAGGTGGTGACACGGGGGAAGATTTTTTGTTGGTCCGCGTCGCGTAACGATTCAACCAAGGAGGATTTGGGACCGCGTGCGGCAAATTCACCGGCGGCGGCCAGAAAATCGGCCGGGGAGCGTTCGACCTGTTCCGCAAGCCAGCGCCAGTCGAGACCGGCAATCGTTTCGATGGGCACGATTTTGGCCAGCGCTTCGAGCGCCCAGGCGGCTTGCGCCCGGGCGCGACGGTAAGCGTCGCCGCTCAACCCCAGCGGCTCGGCCGCGGGGGCAAGGCAATGGCCCGCGCCGGGGGCGAGCTTAAAAACGATTTTGTCCTTCTCGGCGGAGAATTTCGGAAGCGGCTGGCCCAGCAATTCGAATTTGAAATTTGAGATTTGAAATTTTAAATCCGCAGGTGCCAGGGCCAGCAAACTTGCCTTTTCAACATCGGTGTTGACCAGAATCAGGACAGAATCCCTGCCTTCGCCGGATTCGCGCAACAATGCGTAAACCGGCGAGTCGGGCGGGCTGAGCCGCGTAAGTTTTGCGCCGTCAAAAAAGCAGGGATGGTCGGCGAGCAGGCGGTTGAGTTGCGCGAGTTCGGAAACGAGGTTGTCCGGGTTGTCCCAGGCGAGGCCAGCACAGCCGTGGACGTTGATTTTTTCGGCGGCGAGCCATTCAACACCCCCCGTGAAACCAAACGCGCCACTGGCGCTGGTCAACGCGCAAAGACGGTTTCGCAACAACGACCACGCGCGCCCGCGGGCGGCCAGGCGGTCGTTATCGTGGGTCTCGCTGTAATGAACGTAGATGCCGGCGCGCGAACTCTGGCGATTGGCGTAGTCGAGGTAGTCGGCGATCTGGCGGCCGGAGTAATTCTGGAAAAGTTCGGAGTAAGCCCATTGCATTCCGCCGTCGGTGAGCAGATTTTCGGTGGCTTCCCACGAGCCGCCAAGCCCTTCGAGCAGGAAGATGGTTTCGGGAAATTCGTCCTGCACCCGGGCGACGATGCATTGCCAGGCGGGCACAGGTATTTTGTATCCGGCGTCACAGCGAAACCCATCCACACCGCGCCGGCACCAGATCAAAAGCGCGCCGGCGATTTTGTCCCACAGCGCGACATCATCCTGTTTCAATTCGACGAGGTCTTCCCAGGTGGTTCCCCACGCGCCGGGGCTGGCGAAGGTGCCATCGGGGTTTCGCAGAAAAAAATCGGGATGATTTTCCTGCAAGGCCGAGCCCCAGCCGGTATGGTTGATGACGATGTCAATGAACACGCGCGCGCCGAACCAATGGGCGGCCCGGGTGAGCTCGCAAAATTGATCCACGCCGGTCGTGCGTTTGTCGAATTCAACCAGCGCCGGATCAATGGCGGTCAAATCCAGACTGGCATACGGACTGCCGAAACGGCCGAAGCGCGCATAAGTTGTCGGGGTGGGTTGCACCGGCAGCAGGTGCAGAATGCGGCAGCCGAGCGTGTGGACGATGTGCGGCAGCAGGCGCGCAAGGTCGCGCAATTTGCCTGAGGGCGGAATGGCGGCGCAGCCGAGTTCGTCGAGTTGCTGGAGCCGGGCCTCGAGTTTGTCATCGCGGGCGGACGGCAGATTTTTCGTTGCGCCAAAAAGCCGGGTGAAGGCGCAATAAATGGTATTGGCGGTGCGGGCAAAATTGGGATGCACACTGATGCCGATATCCGGGCCATCGGGCCAATGTTGCCAGCCTTTCGGGTCGAGCAGATACGCCTTGGCTTTGAAGAAGCCGGCTTCAGCGAGCGGCAATGCAATCTGCCAGACATCACCGTTTTGCTGCATCGGCACGTCGTGCCAGGACGCGCCGGCGTGAACCGGGCCGCCGGCGTGCGCGGCGATGATTTCGCGCCGGAGCGTTGCGGCGCGCCCGAGATTGGTGCGGAGCAAGGCGCGCCAGCCGTTGCGCCCGCTGCCATCGCGGAGCGTGAATTGGATGCGGTCACCGACGAAACGCACGAGGCGTTCGCCGGTCGCGGGTTCCATGATGGGAACGGGTTGCGGCATTTTCCGGTTCCGGTGATGTGCCGGATGCCGTTACGATTCCGCAGATGATGGTGGAAAGCAATGCCACAGTGCATCTGAAGGGTTAAGAGGAAGTTGCGCAGTTGTAGTTGAACGCTTAAAGTGGCGCGCGGATTGCTGATTTTTAAGGCTGGCAAACGATTTAATCATGGATACGGTAGCGTTAAGCCCCAGCGAAGAAGCTCAATTGCAACAGACAATTGAGATGTTCGAAGTCATTGCCCAATCGCAGCCCAACGACTGCCAGTCATTGGAAATTCTCAAGGAAGCCTACACCAAAATGGGCCGCGAACAGGATGTCATCAACACCTCCAAGCGCATCGCCCAGGCCTACATGCAGTCGGGGCAGCTTTCGTCGGCGATTTTGGAATACGAGACGGTTTTACAGCGGCGTCCGGACGATGCCGACGTGCAGGCGGCGCTCCAGCAGATTGAGGATCGGGCGAACAATGTGGCGGTGCAATCCGCCGGCGTGGAATCGACTGTCTCGGCGTCGGTGTCCCAGTCCGACACGGCGGGATTTCGCAAAAAGGCACACCCGGCGACGGCAGAAATTGACGACGGCCGCAAGACGATGCGCAAAATTTTTGTCGAGAGCAAAATCATCAGCGCAGGCGATTTTGATTTATGCTGGCGCACGGTGGATTTGACCGCGCCGGTCGCGGATGTGGCTGAACCGTTCATTCTCGCCCTCGCCGAGAAAAAGATTCTACCCGTGGACAAATCCCTCAAGTTGCTGGCCGACCGGTCGCGCACGGCATTTTTGCCGCTGGAAAAATACGATGTGGACATTGACTTGACGCGCGGCTTTCCGGCGGAAGTTTGCCGCCGCTGGTGCGTGTTGCCGTTCGACCGGATGAGCAAATCCATTTTGGTGGCAACTGCCAATCCGTTTAATCAACAGGCAGTGAAGGATCTGGCTGAAGCCACCACGCACCGGCTGCTGTGGTATCTGGCGCCGCCCACCGACCTGATCACCAACCTTCGCATCGCGTTCCGCTAAAGCCATGGCCAAAGTCAAATCATTCGGAGAACGCATCGCTGACGCACTCGTCGAGGACGGCTTGTTGTCGGCGGGGCAGATTGGTGAACTGCTCGAACAGCAAAAAAAGGAGGGGGCGCGTCTCATCAAACTCATTGTCGACAAATCCTACGTCAGCGAGCAGGACCTGGCGGTTTCCATGGGACGCGTGCTGAACGTGCCGCCCATCAATCTGGCGCGGGTGAACATCCCGCCGGAAGTCGTCGAATTGCTGCCGCGCGACACGGCGCACAACTACAAGATTGTTCCCGTTTCGCGGCTGGAAAACCGGCTGTTCATTGCGATGGCCGACCCGCTGAACGTCCTGGCCATTGATGACGTCAGGCGCATCACCAAACTCGAGATATCTCCGCTCATCGCGTCGGAAAAGGCCATCATTGACAAACTGAACGCCTTTGACGCCGCCAAAAGCGGATCGATGGAAGATATCATTCAGGACGCGCAAAAGCAGAATGAAGCCGACGCGGAAGCCGATACCATCGAGGCCATCAAGGAAGGGATGGAAGAGGTCAACCTGGACCAGCTCGCCTCTTCCAGCGGAGAGGCGCCGGTCATCAAACTCGCCAATCTCATCATCGTTCAGGCCATCAAGGACCGCGCCAGCGATATTCACCTGGAGCCCTTTGAAAAGAACATGCGTCTGCGCTACCGGGTGGACGGCGTGCTCATGGACGCCACCCCGCCGCCCAAGGTGATGCAACTGGCGCTGACCTCGCGCTTCAAAATCATGAGCAGTCTGGACATTGCTGAACGCCGCCTGCCCCAGGACGGTCGCATGCGCGTGCGTGTCAGCGGCAAGGACTATGACCTGCGCGTGTCCGTGATGCCCACCGTTCATGGTGAAAAAATCGTGCTGCGCGTCCTCGATAAATCGAACCTGACCGCCAGCATAGACAAGCTGGGTTTGGATCCTGACACCTTCAAGCAGGTCAAGTTTGCCATTGATGCGCCGCATGGATTGATTCTCGTCACCGGCCCGACGGGCTCGGGCAAAACCACGACTCTTTACTCCGCGCTCAACGAGCTGAACAATCCGATTTACAACATCATTACCGTCGAAGACCCGGTGGAATTCCAGGTTCCCGGCATCAATCAGGTGCCGACCAAAAAGGAAATCGGCCTCACTTTTGCCAATGCCCTGCGGTCCATTCTGCGCCAGGACCCGGACATCATCATGATCGGGGAAATCCGCGACACCGAGACCGCCGAGATCGCCATCGAAGCCGCGCTCACCGGACACCAGGTTTTGAGCACCATGCACTGCAATGACGCGCCCGGCGCCATCGCGCGGCTTGATGACATGGGCATCGCGCCGTTTTTGATTTCCTCATCCGTCATACTTTCCTGCGCGCAACGCCTCATGCGCCGCATTTGTTCGCACTGCCGCGAGCCGGTGACTTACCCGCCCAAAATGTTTGAGGACCTCGGCATTGACCCCGCCCTTTTCAGCGGGGTGCAACTCCATCGCGGCCGCGGCTGCGACCGTTGCAAAAATTCCGGGTACGCCGGCCGCATGGCCATCATTGAAGCCATGACCATCACCGACCAGATCCGCAAACTCATCATTGCCCGCGCCAACACGCGCGAGCTGGGCAAGGTGGCCATCAGCCAGGGAATGCGCACGCTCCGCATGGTCGGACTCGACCGCGCGCGAGAGGGCACCTCGACGCTGGAACAAGTGCTCCTGATCACCTCGGCGCATTGATCTTCAACCCCGGGTGGCGGGGTCAAAATCTCCGTTGCGGAGCAACAAATGGCTGTGGTGTGGGCGACAACCAGGGCGGCGGCTGCGGCGCCCAGGCGGCGGCCGATGGCGGTGACGTTGAATTCAGACTCCAGATGCTGGGTAACTTCGGCAGCTCGGCGGGTTTGCCGATCCCGCCGTTCAATGGAGTGAATGACGCGCCCACCGGAGTCAGCGCCGACTGGCCAAGGCCGGAACTCAGCGCCGTTTGCGGCAGGGAAATTTTTGTGCCGCTCAACGAAGGCGTTGCGGCGGCGGCGGATGACGAACCCGGCCTGAGCAATTGTCTGAACCGGTCCATGTCTGTTTGTTGTGCCAGGGTGACCGCCGGCGCCAGCGCTGGTGGACCGAATAATTTTGTCCAGCCGTTGTTTCCATCCTGCCCGGAAAGTGTTTGATTGTCCGACATGGGATTGAGCGGCATGCCGGCCAGGTTGTCCGGATTTCCCAATCCGTCGGGGAGGGAGTTCGTCGGGTTGGATTGAGCATCGGAAATGTTCCAGATTGGAAGCGCATTGGTATTGGCGTTGACCGGCGGCATTTGATTCTGCCTTTCGGTGTAGCGCTCCAGCGCCGTTAAATTTTTCGGCCGGCCGAACTCGTCGTGTTCCCGGATTCCCAGGATCTGTTCCGGCGTGGTTGTGCCGAGGATCTCCGCGGGCGTCAACAGCATCCAATTCTTGCGCCGGTCCAACAGGTCCTGCAACCGCAATGCCTCGGTGCGGGAAACCACCGGCGCGACCACCGGCAACGGCGTGTCCACGACCGGACCACTGAAGTCAATCGATGACGGAGCCTCCAAAGAGCTTCCCAAACCCGGCGATTCCGGCGGTTTGGGCGCAAGCGATGGCATGTTGGTTAAAACCGCGTCGCTTTCCGGCGAGGAAAACAAAATGGGTTGTCCCGCGTGGGAAGCGGCGCGCTGGGCCTGGACGGAAAATACCACCCCCACCACGGCGGCCAGAGGCACCACGCGCTTCAGATATGCACAGGTAAAGCCCATCTCAAGCTATCAGGCTAATCAATTGGACACCCAGCGTCAAAAATGAATTCAAAGGCCAGGCCCTTTTTGAATTAAACAACTGACGCTCAGGGTGGGAAAACCCCGCTTCGTACCGTCCCGGCCTTCGACTTCCGGCCGTTTTACTGCCGTTCGTATTCGCCCTTGCTGACCTTTTTAAGCACGGTAAACCCGGCCTTTTTCGCGTCGGTGATGGACAACGGCTTGAGCTTGTGAGGCGAATTGAAGGTGGAGATGATTTTGCGCACCGGCTTTTTGCACGCCGGACAATGCGTCAGCGGCTTGGCCGAAAGCGGCCGGCGCAGCGTGAATTTTCCGCCGCACACCTTGCAGTTGCCTTCGCACAACTCGTATTCGTAAAGAGGCATGGGCTAATTTCGAACATCAATTACCGGATGTCGAACCGGAAAACCGCTTCGGCAATCAAGCAAATCCTTCCATTGCCCTGACGCCCGGCCATGCGGCGCCCACCGTCGCGCGCCTATTTTTTCAGGAACGCGCTGAACAAATCAATCGGCAGCGGCAGGAACGTGGTCGTGTTGTGTTCACTGGCCATTTCGCGCATCGTCTGGAGATAGCGCAGTTGCAGCGCAATCGGTTCCTTGCTGATCAGGGAAGCGGCCTGCACCATTTTCTCGGCGGCCTGGAATTCGCCTTCCGCGTTCACAATTTTCGCGCGGCGCTCGCGTTCGGCCTCGGCCTGCTTGGCCATCGCCCGTTTCATGCTGTCGGGCAACGCCACGTCCTTGATTTCAACGGCGGTGACCTTGATGCCCCACGGCTCGGTCTGGCGGTCGATGATTTCCTGCAATTTTAGATTGATCACGTCGCGTTGCGAAAGCAGATCGTCCAGCGACGCCTGGCCGAGCACGCTGCGCAGCGTCGTTTGGGCGATCAGCGAAGTCGCTTTCCAGAAATTTTCCACCTTGACCACCGCCGCATTCGGATCAACAACTCGAAAATAAACCACCGCGTCCACCGTGGCGGGCACGTTGTCACGCGTCATCACTTCCTGTTTGGAAACGTCAATGGTCACGACTCGCAAATCCATTCTTACCAGCTTGTCCACGACGGGAATCAGGAAAATCAGCCCCGGCCCTTTGGCGCCCTGCAGTTTGCCGAGCCGGAAGATGACGCCGCGCTCGTATTCGCGCAAAATCCGCATGGCTTGCGGCAGGATGAAAATGGCCAGAATGACAACGACCACCACGACCGGACCCAATGTGTGAAATAATTGCCCAAGCAGACCAATGAGTTGTTCCATAATTTTTCTCCGTTAGTTTTTTGGTTTCACTTTCAACGTCAATCCTTCGATGCCGGCGACTTCCACCGGTTGTCCGGCTTCCACCGGTGTTTCGCTCACGGCGTTCCAGTTTTCGCCCTCGATAAACACCCGGCCGCCCTGCGAGTCAATCCGGGAAAGCGCGTTGACCGTCCGGCCCAGCATCGTTTCCTTGCCGGAGCGAACCGGTTGGAACTGCGCGCGAATACCCTTACCGACGACGAACACAAAAAACGCCGCGGTGACGAGCGTCGCGGGAATGATCCAGGACAGTGATAATCCAAACCCCGGCCCGGCGTGGCTGAACAGCATCATCGCACCGAGGAAAAAGGCCACAATGCCACCCACCGTCAACACGCCGTGCGTCGGCGAAAAAACGTCCACGATGAACAAGGCGATCGCCAGTCCGATCAATACCAAACCGGTGACGTTGACCGGCAGGATGGATGACATGTAAAGCACGAGAATCAGCGCAATCGCTCCCACAATGCCCGGCAGAATCGCGCCGGGACTGCTCAACTCGCCGATGATGCCGTAAATCACCATCAACATCAGGATGAACATGACTTCCGGCCGCAGGAACAGCTGGGAAAATTGCTCCCACGGGTTCATGGGGATTTCCACGACCTTGGCGTTGGCGGTGTGGAGCTTTTTATCGCCGGCTTCGCGTCCATCCAGCTGCTTGAGCAGGTCCGGCATGTCGGTCGCAATCAGGTCAATGACGCCGATATCCAGCGCTTTCTCCGCCGTCGTCGCCTTGCTTTCGATAACGGCGGATTTGGCCCATTCGACGTTGCGATGCCGTTTGTCCGCGATGGTTTCGATGAAGCTGGAGGCGTAATTCTCGATTTTTTGCTTCATCACGTCGTCGGTCTTTTCCACGCTGCCCGTGGTGCCGATCTCGACCGGGTGAGCCGCGCCGATGCTGGTGTTGGGCGCCATCGCGGCCACATCAGCGGCCAGCGTTATGAAAACCCCCGCGCTCCCCGCGCTCGCGCCGGACGGCGCGACATAGACCACGGTCGGCACTTTCGAGGCGTAAAACGTCTGGACGATCTGTTTGGTGGATTCGAGCAGGCCGCCGGGGGTGTCGAGTTGGATGATGAGGCACTCGTCGTTCTGCGCCGCGGCTTCATTGACGGCGCGGGCGATATAGCTCTCCGTGGCCGGGCCGATGGCGCCATTGATTTTAATCAGCCCCACCTGCGCGGCGGGAACCGCCGCTGCGCCCAGAAGCAGTCCTGCCATTGCGATGAAATGCCAATGCTTCATAACTTTCCCCGTCAAAATCCACATTAACAAAAAGCTCGTTCACAGCAAACTATTTCGCCTGCGGCGCTTAACGCCCAAATCCTTCCGCCATGGCCACGGCCTTGAGCATGGCCTTGGATTTGTTGACGGTCTCCTGAAATTCGCCTTCGGGCGTCGAATCGCTGACCCAGCCGCCGCCGGCCTGCACATAAGCCCGGCCGTCCTTGAGCAACGCGGTGCGGATGGTGATGCAGGTGTCGAGATTGCCGTTGAAGGAAAAATAGCCGATGCAGCCGCCGTACGGTCCGCGCGTGGTCTGTTCCAATTCGGAAATAATCTGCATCGCCCGGATTTTCGGGGCGCCGCTGACCGTGCCCGCCGGAAACGTCGCGCGCATCAGATCGTAGAGCGTCCGGTCGGCGGAAAGATTGCCTTCCACCTGCGACACGATGTGCATGACATGGCTGTAACGCTCGATGATCATCAGGTCCTTCACCTGCACGCTGCCGAAATCGCACACGCGCCCGATGTCGTTGCGCGCCAAATCCACGAGCATTACGTGCTCGGCGCGTTCCTTTGGGTCGGCCAGCAATTCCTTTTCCAGCGCCGCATCTTCGGCGTCCGTATTGCCACGCCGCCGCGTGCCGGCGATGGGGCGGATTTCCACCCGGCCATCCTCGCAGCGCACGTGGATTTCCGGGGAGGCGCCCACGAGCGAAAAACCGTCCAATTCCAGCAAAAACATGTAGGGCGACGGATTCACCGAGCGCACGGCGCGATAAACATCAATCGGCGACGCCTTCACCGGCGTGGAAAACCGTTGTGAGCCGACGACCTGGATGATGTCGCCCGCCGTGATGTATTCCTTGGCTTTGAGGACATTCGCGAAAAACTTTTCCCTGGTGACATTCGACTCAAATGGCACCGATGGCACTTCGTCCGGCAGGCTGACCGGGTGATGTTCGCTCGGCTGTTCGAGCAACGAAACCAGCCGCTCGATTTCGCCGACGGCATCTTCGTAGGCCTCGGCCGGGCTTGCCGCGCCGTCGAGAAAAGCGTTGACCAGGACGGTGATGGTCTGGGCCACGCGGTCAAAAATCAAAAGCTGGTCAGCGACGAGAAAAACCATGGTGGGCGTCTGCAATTCGTCCTGGGGCGGACGCGGCACGACTGGTTCAACGTCGTGAATGAATTCATAACCGATAAAACCGATGGCGCCGCCCGTGAAACGCGGCAAACCCGGCAGCAGGACCGCGCGATATTTTTTCATCACGCGCTCAACGACTTCGAGGCCGTCGTGGACATGGAGCGCGGCTGTCCCAGCCGCAGCACTGCCGCCGGTTGTGGGACTCTGGAGTTCGTGAGGCGGTTGCAATTGCGGACACGCTGCGGCTGAGACAGCCGCACTCCGAACTTCGAATTTCTCCACGACCTTCCCATTTTCGACGACTTCGACGCGATTGCCGGTTTGCTGGATGACCGCGCGCGGATTGCAGCCGACGAACGAGTAGCGGCCGAGATGCTCGCCGCCTTCGACGGATTCGAAGAGGAACGATTCGCCCTGGCCGCGGATTTTCCGGTAGGCGGAAAGCGGCGTTTCAATGTCCGCCAGCAGGCGGCGCGTGACGGGAATCACGTTGCCCTGCGCGGCCAGTTTCAAAAATTCATCCAGTGTGGGTGAATGCATGGGCTAAATAATTTTATCTGCCGGGTGATTGGGGATGCGAACCCAGGCGTCAACTGTCAAATTTTTGTCATTCGGACGGGAATTTTGCCGCGTCTCCATTTTTTTTGCCGCCCGCCGTATCCGCCAGATCGCCAGCAGCGTATAGAACGCCACGGCGATCGCATAGGCCGCCATGCCCATGCCGATGGCGAACGGCACCAGCCGCAGGCGGCTGAAAAATATCAGCGCCGCGCCGACGCCGGCGGTCAACAGCGTATTGCCCGCGAGACAAAACAGGTAAACCGTAATGCGCGTTTCCCGCACACGTTCGACGTACCACTGGCGGTAAATTTCCTCGCCGAGCGAATGCATGAGCCACGCGGACTGAAAATTGCGCGCGGCCACGAACACGCTGGCAGTGGCGACGACAATGGCCGACAACGGCCACAGGGCGAGCACGCCGACGAGAACGATGTTGACCAGCAAGCCCCATTGCCAGCCGAGTTTTTTGGCGAGGGGGTTGCCTTCGAGCACCAGGTTCGGCGTCGCGATCCAGGTGCTGAGAAAATCCATTCCCCGCGCAAAAACCAGCAGCAACAGCAGCAGACAGTAGTCACGGCTGGCAAATGTGACCGTGTCATCCATCACTTTTTCTTGCCGTAAATCTGTTCCGGCGTTTCGAGTTGCGGTTCGGTGATTTTGAACGACTGGCCGTCCTTTTCCACCGATCGGAAAAAGCACGACTGGTAGCCTTCGTGACAGGCCGCGCCGATCTGGTCCACCTGGATCAGCAGCGTGTCGCCGTCGCAATCGAACGCGATGTCCCTGACCGTCTGAGTGTGGCCGCTCTCCTCGCCTTTCATCCAGAATTTCTGGCGCGACCGGCTCCAGAAATGCGTCTTGCCGGTCGCGATGGTCTTTTCAAGCGAGGCGCGGTTCATCCACGCCATCATGACGACGCGGCCGGTTTTTTGTTCCTGAACGATGGCCGGAATCAGGCCGTTCGAATCAAATTTCAGTTTGTCGTAAAAGCTCATGGATTGTGCAATTTGTGTCCGGCAAGGTAGCAGAAATTTCGCGGCAAACCATGAAAAAGTTTCATGGCCCGGGATTCGCCACGCCGCCGGGAACCGCTGGCGCATTGGTGACCACGCCCATGCCATTTCTGTTTGTCGCGGTGGCTTCACGCTCGGCGAGGTTGTGTTCGAGCCGGTGCTTGACGTCGCCGAACGCCGAATTGGTCACATCGTTGAGATGCGCCCGGGCCTCGGCGAAACGGCCGGCGGCCATTTTGATCCGGGCCAGATGGAGATAAACGCCTTCGCGTTCATTGTCGTCGTGGGCGATTTGGAGCGCGTTTGTCCAGGCGCCGAGGGCGTCATTGGTGCGGAGCGGGCGGATGCCGTAATAACTTTCCGCGTAATCGGCCGCGAGCAGGAAATTTTGCGGGTCCAATTGCAGGGCTTTGCGATATAGCGCCAGCGCCTTGTCGAAGACCTGCTCCTCGCTGATGCCGTAAAACGTCCTCGCGTCCTTGCGGTAAAGATAAACCGTGGTCGCGAGATTCCGGTAATAAACCGGCTCCGTCGGATTCAATTCGATGGCTTTGGCGTAATCCACAAAGGCGTTGGTGACGGGGCCGTGTTCGCCGCAGTAATTGCCGAGCTGGTTCCAGGCCGCCGGATTGTTCGGGTCGAGCTCCGCGGCTTTCCCGTATTGCGCTGCTGCCTCCCGTTCTTCGCCGATGTCGTCCAGGAAACTGCCATAGGCCAGATGCCCGCGCGCGAAATC